>DATFVD010000248.1:0-6438 GCA_035260505.1 Terriglobales bacterium | reverse complement strand
CCGCCGACCGTCCCGCAATTCTAGGACGAGTTGAAGTCCTGGAAGGAGAGATCTCTTTTAACGGGAACAAGTACCACCTCGAACGGGGCGATGTCACCTTCGCGAATCCGGCGCGGACTCAGCCGATTATCGACCTGCAGGCAACCACGCGCGTGCGTGATTACGACATCACGGTGCAATTCCGCGGTGACGCCAGCGCCACCAACGGTTTGAAAGTTACCTGGCAGTCCGAGCCTCAACTTCCCGAAGCGGACGTAATCGCGCTGCTGGCTCTAGGCCGTACGCGCGCAGAATCGGCTGCCGCTGGATCCAGCGGGTCGTTTGGCTTTGGCGGAGAAGCCTCCAACCTGCTGATCAATCAGGCCCTCAACAGCACCGTCAACAGCCGTCTGCAGCGTTTGTTCGGAGCAAGTCGCGTCAAGATCGATCCGCAGGGACTGGCCAGCGAAACCAACGTCGTCCGAGGACCGCAGGTCACCGTCGAGCAGCAAGTGGCCAGCAATCTCACTCTGACCTACAGCACCAATGTCTCAGTTTCCACCCAGCAGATCATCCAGGTGGAGTACAACGTAACGCGGACGATTTCAATTGTGGCGCTGCGCGACCAGAATGGAGTGGTCAGTTTCGACTTCAGAATACGGCGCCGCAGAAAGTGATCTCCGGAAATACAATTTTGTAATTTGGTAATCGGCTAATTTGGTAATTTGAAGGCGAGACTTCTATTGTTGTTAAATTACAACATTACCCGATTGCCAAATCTCAAAATGGCTCCATTCTGCCTAATTTTAGAACGCTGTCCACATTCCGCCTTGACATAACTCTCCAAACCAGCAACTCTATTTGTTTTTCACCACACGCCCGGAGAAACGGGTAAGGGAGCCAATTTGCGAGTGCGGGTCTTTTATCACGACAAGTGTTTTGACGGGGCTTGCTCGGCGGCCCTGTTCTCCCGTTTCTACCGCGAACGAATCCGCAGCGATGTGGACTTCGTCTATTCCGGCCTGCTGCATCGCGCGGGCGCTCTCTTTGACGAGAAGCAGTTTGACGGCGACGAGAATGCCATCGTCGATTTCAAGTATTCCAGCTCGCCGCAAATCACCTGGTGGTTCGATCACCACGAGAGCGCTTTTCTTTCGACGGCCGACGCCGCCCATTTCGAGCAGGATCAAAGCAACCGCAAATTCTACGATCCGGACTTCAAGTCCTGCACCAGTTTCATCGCCATGATCGCGGAAGAACGTTTCGGCTTCGATCCGCGGCAGGTCGCGGAGCTGGTCCGCTGGACCGACATCGTCGACGGTGCCATGTACGAAGATGCCAAGTCGGCGGTGGAAATGAAAGCTCCGGCCATGAAGCTGACCATGGCTATCGAAGCCTCGACTGATCGCGACTTCGTCAAGACCATGATTCCGTTGCTAGCCTACCAATCTCTTGCCAGCATTCTTGACGAGCCCTTCGTAGCCGTCGTCCTGCCGCCGCTGCTCGAACGCCATCAGCGCTCCATCGAGATTCTGCGGCAGCGCAGCGTAGAAAAAGACGGTACGATTTTTTTCGACATCACCGATCTCGACCTCGAAGGCTACAACAAGTTCATTCCCTACTATCTACACCCCGATTCGATTTACAGCATCGGCGTCAGCAAGAGTTCGTTCCGGGTAAAGGTTTCTGTCGGATCGAACCCGTGGTCAAAACGCCCGCCGACCGTCAATCTGGCGAGAGTCTGCGAGCGTTATGGCGGCGGAGGCCACGCCCGAGTAGGAGCAATCTCCTTCGACGTCACCCAGGGTGAAGCCGCCCACAAAGCCGCTCTGGAGATCGCCGAGGAGTTGCGCGCCAGCGTCCGCCAGCAGACGTGAGAATCGGCAAAAAACTCCGGTAGAGACGGGGCTTGCCCCGTCTCGGACTGCCCAAGAATATTCGGTCGCAAATGCATCCCAAAATCCCGCATTCGATAATCCCGCATCCGGTAATTCACGATCCCGAACACATCAAAGGCGTGCGCGCTGTCGCCACCGTTGAGTTCACAAAAGGGATTGTCGTAATCCTCGCGGGCCTGGGTGTGTTCTCCATGCGGAACATGGATATCTGGGGAATCACTGAGAGCTTCCTGGAATTGTTCCACGTCAATCCTCTCAACCACTACGTCGGAGTCTTCATCGACCTGGTGTACCGGGTCAGCGACATGCGCCTGTGGAAGATCGCTGTCGTGGCGTCGGTCTACGTGATCCTTCGCTTCGTGGAGGCCTACGGCCTGTGGTACATCCGCCCCTGGGCGGAGTGGATGGCCATTGCTTCGGGCTCCGTCTACATCCCGTTCGAGGTGGCCGACCTGTTGCGCCGGCCAGACTGGATTCGCTCTCTGATTGTCGCAGTCAATGTCGGGATCGTCCTCTATATGCTGATGCTGCGCCTGGAAGCAGCCAAGAAGCGGCACGCGGCGCGGACGCATTCGTAGCGATCCGGAACGGCGCAGAGGGTATTGGCGACAAAGTTATTATTCCGCTGATACTGCCCCCCTCCCCCCTCCCCCCTACCTCCTGGAATCATCGAGTTGGCGGGATTTTTATATACTCGTCACACGTTAGAAAATCCCTCACAATTGGAAGGTGAAGAAAACGCTGAGGATGATGCAGATGAGATGGCCCACCTATCTTCAGAGGGGTGTATTTGCCTTATGATGTTGCCCGCAAGGATTGGAGGGGATGCCCATGCAAATTCCTAACCCAGCTCCTTCCGGAACCATATGGGGTCCGGTTAGCGGCATCTCGGGAGTCATATGCGCCGTATTCGCGGCCCTGCATTGGGCTGGGATCACACCCGCTTCGCTGTTTTCTCGGAGGCGATCCGTAGTGAGCCAAGACCGGGGAGTTGGAAAGAATGTTTGGGTAGCGTCTGCCTTGTCCGCGAGTTTGTTTTTGTCCGGTTATTCGTTCTTCTCGTGGATACATCCACGGCACCCGATTACTTCTTGGTTAGGCGTTTCTATTCTCGGATTATTGCTAATCATTGGGTGGTCGGTGCTACTGCGGCAACCACCAAAAACGAAACTCGTGATCTATTCGGCAAATTATAGAGCTTGGCAAGCTGGTGGTGAAACATACGATGTGACCGAGTTTTTGCGAAATATTGTCTCCGGTAACAGTCTCGTTCTTGATATCGAGAATCACAATTTTGTGATCGGGGATCGTAACTTTGTCCCCGAGGATCCGCTACCGTTCAAACCAAAACGGCTTCGAGTCACCTATTCATATAAGGGGGAGAAGACCACTACGATTCATCGGAATGAGCATGACCGTATGGTCATACCAGAGGATTCCGAGACTTATCGGTTATCAGACGAAATCGAACAACTTAAGAATACTCAGTCGACGATTCCAGGCAACCGCAACGCTCTTCAGCAATCCGAGAACCTAGGTACGCTTCCCGTGTATTTCCAAGATTTGGATATCAAGCTCCTGTGGGCGGACACGGGGACAACTCTTGACCTTTCTAAGACAACGCTGTTCCTTAAGCTCTCTTTCACCTCCGATGACGATACGGGTCTCCGGGATATGAAGGTATGTTTTTCGGTCAACGGCAGCAATCATGTAGAAACCCCGGTTGATGACCTCTCTGATTGGATTCTTCAGGCACCGTTCAATAAGCCACAATACCCGTACAAAAGTGTCGATGAAAAATCTTTAGATACCGTTTCTCTTTGGCGCGATATTCAGCACAACGGCCTCAAGGCTGGACTCGTTAAAACTGGTTGGGTGGGAGTACGTATCCCCAACGCCCGACTCCTCAGCGAGGAAGTGGAGAAAGTTAAAATTGAAGTGACTAAAGCGCAATCTCGAAGATCTTACAGATTTTATTTTTGTTTCTCGGATTTACCAGAAACAAATGAGAGGGTAATCGACGCTGATTTTAGGCGGCCTTCATAACCTTTGGCGCGCTTGGGCGGGGATTTTTCGCCGCCCGCCCCAACTGCCCAAGGACTGAACTCTGGAGAGCGAGATTGTTGGAACCAGAAGAGCGACGAGAGGAGCGAAAGGTGCCCCAGTTATCATGGTCAGACGCGGTTGAAATAATCGTCCCACACATGGTTCGCATCTCAACACCGAGCGGGTCCGGCACTGGGTTCATGATCTCTAACGGCAAGAACAATGCTATCTGCGGTATCGCTACAGCCGCACACGTTTTGGACCATGCTCATTACTGGGAAGAGCCCATCAGGGTCGACCACGTGAGTTCAGGTAAGTCCGTTGTTGTACGGCGAGACGAACGAGCCGTAATGTTGGATGCGGCGAGAGACACAGCGGCCCTTCTGTTTGGTCGAGGCGACCTACCTTTTCCTGCCGACCCGCTGCCGCTGTCTCCAAAAGACATGTTTCTTAAGGTCGGCAATGACATCGCATGGCTCGGTTTTCCAGCGATACCCACCGCCAGCCTATGCTTCTTCACAGGCAATGTGAGTGCTTGGATTCAGGATCAGAGCGCTTACTTAGTAGATGGCGTTGCAATCAACGGGGTCAGTGGCGGTCCAGCCTTCCACGTCGCCGCCGCTAAAGGCAATCAACACTTGGTCGTAATGGGCGTGGTGTCAGCCTATGTTCCGAATCGAGCGACTGGGGAGGTATTGCCGGGGTTGTCGGTTGTTCGAGACGTGGCGCAATTTCATGAGCTTGCTCCGCGTTTTGCTTCGCTGGATCAGGCGAGGTCCGCTGAGAGTCCAGCGGAACCTCCGCTTCCAGCTAAGGAATCCGAGAGTCCAGCAGACACGCCGACGAAGCGAAGTTCTTGATTTGAGGGTAGGGAATTATTCCTACCAAGTCGGAGAGCTTGGCCATGCCGAATGTCGAGAAGATCAGCATCACCTTGCCGCCGGAGATGGTGGCCGTTGTCCGCCAGGCCGTTGAGACAGGAGAATACGCCTCCAGCAGCGAGGTGGTGCGCGATGCGCTGCGTGACTGGACGCAGAAGCGCAGCTTGCGCCAGCAGGGCATCGACGAGCTGCGTCAGGTGTGGCGGCAAGCGATGGAAGATAAAACGCCTGGTGTTCCCGTCAGTGAGGTACTGGACCGTCTCGAACGCAAGTATAAGACTCTTGCCGATGCGGGCAAATAATGCGGCTTCCGCGGGGGCTTCGACTTTTTTTTCACATATGTGACGGCCGTCACAGACAGCAATCCCGATCCGCACGATAATATTTCCTTGACCTGTGACAGGCCCGGGGAATGCTCGTCTTCTAAGACGCCCCTCGAAACTGCACCCGATAAGGGAGCAGTTACTCTTTGATAATTAAATTTGAGGCGAAAAGCGAGATCAGCTCGCCTGCGAAAAATCCAACATTTGGTAGAATTCAGCGGAAATGGGGCTAAGTCCTTATTCCGGAATACTTTGATATAAGTCCTTAGGATTCAAAGACCAACTCCGGAAATTCCCGCCAACCCTAAGATTCCAGGAGCCAGGGGGGGAGGGGGGTGGGAGTAACCCGGGATAATAACTTTGTCGCTAACATCCGCGCGGAATCTAGGGTCGAAGAGAGGACAGCCGACGGCGGCTGTCCCTACGTGAGCGGGCTGGACGGACGAATGCGTCCGTCCCTACGCGGGCGGTTACTCGTTCCGCTACTCGTTTAGCGAGCAACCGCAATCCGCTGGCGGAACGTGGGCTTTCAGAAAGTCAGCTACGCGCTTGTACGCGTCAATCTGGTTTTCTACTTTTGAGAAGCCGTGGCCTTCGTTCTCGTAGACTTTGTATTCGACCACGCCGCCGCGCTTTTTTATCGCATCCACGACCTGCTGAGCTTCGGTCTTGGGGCAGCGGGGATCATGGCCCCCGGCAAGCAAATACAGCGGCGCTTTGATCTGGTCGACGAAGTTGATGGGCGAGCGATCTTCGTAGCGCGCCTTATTTTTCTCGGGATCGCCCATGGTCGCCAGGTCCGACTGCTGCAGCACGGGATCTTCATTCTGAATCTCGGTGAACCAGTTTACGAAGGGCACAATCGGAACGCCCGCGGCCCACAGCTCCGGAGCCTTGGTGACGCCCATCATGGTCATGTAGCCACCGTAGCTGCCGCCCATCAGAATGAGTTTTTTCGGGTCGACGTAGCCGGTCTGTTGGATCCAGTCGGCGGCCGCGAGGACGTCCTGCAAATCGCCGCCGCCCATATCGAAAAGATTGGCCTGCTGAAATTCTTTTCCGTAGCCGGTCGATCCGCGATAGTTGGGAGCGATCACAATGTAGCCCTGGTTCGCCATGTACTGGACGAAGCGATTGAATGTGTTCATGGTCTGCGCGGTCGGGCCGCCATGAACGTAGACGATCGCGGGATGCTCGGCCTTGCGCGGCAGGTTGTAGGGAACATAGACGAAGGCGGAGATGGTCCACTTGCCATCCTTACTGGGGTAATGAACAAGGTGAGGTTCGACCATGTCCTCGGAGCGCACTCCG
>DATFVD010000247.1:0-4952 GCA_035260505.1 Terriglobales bacterium | reverse complement strand
AAGCACCAGGCGTGGTTTGGAGCTCCCTCGGGCGAGAGCCCGCAGATTTTTTCCATCCAGTGGCCGCCCCAGGGTCCGGGGTCAAAGTACGGAACAACGCGAAAAGGCCGGTGGGCCGTGATGCGCAAGCCTTCCCGCAATGCGTCGCCCGAAATCATTTTCGGTGTGTTCGGATCGTTCGTATCGAGCAGAAAATCGATCTCGTGGAAAAGCTTCTGCTTGAGTCGATCAGCAGCACGCCAGTCCACAAAGTAGGCGCGCTTGTACTTCACTGCCGTGGTTGCTGGAGCGTTATCCGCACCAAGATTGCCGATTTCGTTGCGGCGGTATCGCATCTGGATTTCCCAGCGTGCCATGTCGGCATAGACCAGCACGTCGGCTTCGGAGACGACGTGCCTTGCTCCGGTTCCGACAACGAACACCAGTCCCCGGCTTCGGGCAATGGACTCGCGGGCCGCCGCCAGTTTTTGGGGATCGAAGAAGTCGCCAACGGCAATGTCATTCATCCGGCCAAAAACAGGATCGTCTCCCAGGTAGTGCTCGACCATGACATCGACTTCGCGGGGATTCTTGAAAAGGTTGTTCGTCCGCACCGTCAAACCAGGATGCAGCCCTGCGGCAAGCGCCTGGTCGACTTGGTCTTCGAACACTCCCGGGTAACATTCGACACACAAGATGGTGCGCGGGTTTTGGCTCGCTCCCCGCAACCGTTCGCTCATCGCCTCGATGATCGCGCTCCACCCAACGCGGCAATCGCAGTCCGATGCCGAGACAGGAACAACGGGAGATTTGTCGTAGTTCGAGCGCACCGTCATCCAATCGATTCAGAGAGTAGTGGGACCGCGCCCAGCAAGCCCGCGTTGTTCCCCAGTTCTGCCGCTCTTACCTTTACTTTGCCCCACGGCGTCCATGCGTGTTTCTCTACATAAGCCTGCACAAACGGAATGATGATATCGGCACTCTTCATCACGCCTCCTCCGTAGACAACGATTTCCGGATCATAAGCATGAACTAATCCTGTCGTGCTGGCGGCCCAAATAGTTAGACAACGATCGCGCAGCGCAGTCGCCACTGCATCCTCCTCCGCGGCGTAACGGAAAAGCTTTTCGAAGTTCACCGGTTCATCCTTCCCGAGGGCGCTGTCGGCGTATCCGGGCCAGTCGCTCGAGACCGCCGGAATGGACCAGCCTGCAGCCTCAGCTTCGGGACATCCGATGTTCCCGCAAGTGCAAGTTCGGCCATTGAAAAGGACCGGGAGGTGCCCACCCAGGCAACCGGCCTGCGCGTGTTTACCTCGAATCAGCGTTCCCCCAATCATGGCCGCTCCGCCTATGCCTGTTCCCAGCGTGGTCATGACCACATCGTCGAAGCCGCGAGCCGCTCCGGCATAGCGTTCGCCAAGCAGCGCCATGCGAGCATCATTTTCAATTTTCAGGGGAAGGCCAAATTCCTGCCGGGACCATTCCATGAAGTCGATCCCAACCGCGTCGTCATACTTCTGATTTGTGGAAACCACGCGGCCGATGCGGGTATCCGCCAGTCCGCAAAAGCTGAACGCGAGCCCGGCACAGTCGTTGGTCGCGACGCCGGTCTTCTCCATGAGCTTGCGGAGAGTCTCCGCAAAGAGAGGCAGAATCGGCTTCAGTCCTTGCGTTCCGTCGGTGCTGACCACTTCCTCGGCAAGAATGGTGCGATCGTCCAGGATCGCGCAGGTAGCGTGTGTGCCTCCGAGATCGATGGCAAGTGCTTTCATACTTTCTCCTAAACCCAGCGGTTGGCTGAAGCCAGAACGAATACCGCGAGTACCAGCACAGCCACCCCGCCCATCTGGATGCGCAGAGGCCGCTTGCCACTGCCCTTCCACTCCCCGGTGACAATCCCAAGAATGCTTGCGGTGATGACAATCAGCGACATGAATAGGGGCCAGCCCAGAATCGTTCCCCAACTACCGAGCTTGCCGGTTGCGATCCCATAGAGCGCCGTACTCGCGAACCAGAAGAAGGCCATGACAGCGGCAAGAAACCAATAGGACGCGGTGCCGGGACGGCCGTAACGATCCACCGTTTTGTTCTTTTTAAGAAGATAAATACAGTACACAAAATTCGGAATCGAGCCCGCCAGCATCAGCGGTAGCCAGACTGCATTTCCAGCCCAGAGGGCAGCCGCGCCGTGCCTCTTCGCTCCCTCCAGCAGTGGGCCACCGAAGGCGAGGCCGAAGTTTACCAGCGCAGCTCCGAAACCGCAGAGGATCGCAAACGCTAATCCCCGGCTCATATTCGCCTTCGGGCGCCCGTCTCGGGCGGCCATTGCCTCTTCCCGGCGACGCCCAGCCACGGCACAAATTGCGACTCCGACGATGACCAGAGCAACGCCCGCAAAAGTGAACAGGCCGCTAGTCGAAAGGAGTTTTTCCGGGTGCAGGCGAATTAATGGAATGACGCTACCCACCGCCGCCGAAATTCCCAGCACGATCGAGAACGTCAGAGCGATCCCAATAGAATCGACCGCCAGACCGAACAGCACCTGCGCAATCCCCCAGCCCGCCCCAAAAATCGCAACGGTGACAACCAGTCCCGTGGCGACCTCTCCATAGAGTTGCCCGAGCTGCGGGATGGTGGCGAAGGCCGCCAGCGGTGGAAAGATCACCAATGCGAATAACGTCCAAACCAGCCACGTGTTCTCCCAGTTCCAGTTGCGGGTGAACTTCATGGGCAGGGTAAAACTCGCATTCATGACGCCTGCTACCAGCAAAATCAGAAATCCCATACCGGCTTGATCCATTTCTTCTCCAGTTCTTCCGTCAATTAGCGTTTTTTGCGGGACATCTGTGCCCGCCTAGCCCAGGCCCAATTTCTTCAGACCGCCGGCCTGTAACTCTAATTGCTCGCCCCGTTCTTCGGTCACGATGATCTTGTCTCGCCCCACCTGAATGTCGCGGATCGCGCGCCATCCCGAACTGACCTTGGACAGAAAAGCGACATAGGGAGCTCGAACCTCTGATTTCGCGGGGATTCGCCGGAACGTCGGCGTATCGAATAACGTACCGCGCGCGAACGTCTCTTCCTTTCCGACCGGCATCGGAGTCGAGCCAAATTCCATTCCGCGGGCGCGCGTCTTTCCATCCCAGGGCGAACCTGCACGGGCCAGGTTCTCCTCCCAGATGGCGATCCAGGGAAAGTCTGAGCGGCGAAAACAGTAGCCGAGCAAGAGTCCAAGTTTCCAGTTCAGTGCCGCCACAAATCCGAGTTCGCGCTGTGGGTCGAGCAACACTGCCACGACAAGGCCCTTGCCCTCTCGCGCAAACGGACGCGCAAGATTCACCTTTCCGCCCTCCATCGCAGGCGCCTCGGGCCACATGAACTCCTGATTGTCCCGGACGAGGCTTGCTCCCTCATAACCGTGCGGCCAAGTCACGGCGCGAGTTCCCGGCAGAGCGACGACGCTCTCCTCCGGATGCAGCAAGGGCAGGCCGAGGGTAACGTGCTGGGTCCAGTGGAAAAAATGATCCTGCGCGCGTTCGTTGGTCACCCTTTCCTCGACGTACACAACGGATTCGTTACGGCGTAAACGGAGTTCGCGCTGAAATCGCAGACCCGCGGCAGGCAGCCGCGTCGCCACCAAAACCCGGGCCTCCGCGCCGTTCTGCTTAAGTTCCAGTAACTTCCAGCGCGAGGTCGCGGCCTCTCCATGGAGAGCCAGTCCCTGCGCAGCCTCTGCCTCCGACGGCCCCCCAAAATAGTCCAAGCAGACAGCATGCCCTGTGAAGGCGGCGAGAAACTTGCCCACCGGCGTCGGGCCATACTTGCGAATATGGCTGCTCCGGAATTTATCGGGATCCATCGTGACCCATGGAGCTTCCCAAAGCGCATTCACGCCTGTTCCTGTTGAATCGACAAGACAAAAATTCGCGATGTGCCCGCCCCCCGTAAGCGTAGTCAGTTGGACCACGCCGTTGTTCAAGCAGAACGCCGGCCGGTTTCGCCATTTTGTTTTCGTGGAGGTAGGACGGGGCGCTTTCATCGGCTAGACCGTGAAGCCTCCATCGATGGAAAATGCGGTCCCGGTGACAAATCTTGCGTCCTCCGAGACGAGGAACAAGGCAGCCTTCGCGACTTCCTCGGAAGTGCCAAGGCGCCCCATCGGCTGCCGCGCGACAAACTGCTTTCTTGCCTCCTCGGGGTCCGCAAATGCCGCCAGTCGCCGCTGCAGCGAAGGCGTATCAATGGTGCCGGGGCAAAGACAGTTCACACGGATTCCACTGCGGACATAATCGATCGCCATACTTTTCGTTAGCGCCAGGACTGCACCCTTTGACGCACTGTAAGCGGCTCGATCGACTACACTGCGCAGCGCGGTCGCGGACGAGGTATTCAGAATCACTCCTCCACCCTGCTTGAGAAATATTGGGACGATGGCATGGGACATGAGGTACATGCTTTTAACGTTGACGGCCATCGTGCGGTCCCAGTCTTCTTCCGTCGTCTCATGAATCTTGCCCGGAGAAACGATACCCGCGTTGTTGAACAGGATGTGCATCGCAGGAAAATTCTCCGATGCCACGGAGATAACGCGGTCGACATCGGCTGCGCGAGCCACGTCGGCCTGGATCGTCAGGATCGTCACGCCGGTGCGCCGCACGTCTTCGGCAACCGAACGGAGTGTCGCGGGATCCAGATCAACGGCAACAACCTTGGCACCCTCGGCGGCAAACAGCAGGCACGAAGCACGACCAATGCCAGCTCCCGCGCCAGTGATGATGGCGACCTTGTCCTTCAATTGCACTCGCGCTCTCCTAAGTCCTGGTAGCGGCTCCCGTACCGCCCTCTTGAAAACCCATGCCGCCCGTTGGAACCAGCATGCCCCCATCTACCATCAGCGCCGCCCCAGTAATAAATGAGGCCCAGTCACTGGCAAGAAAGGCGATCGCGGAGGCAACCTCTTCTGGCTTTCCC
>DATFVD010000246.1:0-4951 GCA_035260505.1 Terriglobales bacterium | reverse complement strand
CGGCGGTATTCGACGGTGCCCGGGAGACGGAAATCAAGGCGTTGCTGACGAGCGCGGGCCTGCCCACCTCGGGCAAGACCACGCTGCGCGACGGCATGACGGGCGAGAAGTTCGAATTGCCGGTCACGGTGGGCTACATCTACATGTTGAAGCTCTCACACCTGGTGGACGACAAGATTCACGCGCGTTCCATCGGGCCGTACTCGCTCATCACGCAGCAGCCGCTGGGTGGCAAGGCGCAGTTCGGAGGCCAGCGTTTCGGAGAAATGGAAGTCTGGGCACTCGAAGCATACGGCGCGGCGTTCATCTTGCAAGAGTTGCTGACCGCGAAGTCGGACGATGTGTACGGACGCACAAAAATCTACGAGGCTATCGTCAAAGGCGAGGCCGCGATGGAGCCGGGCGTCCCCGAATCGTTCAACGTGCTGATTCGCGAATTACAGGCGCTTTGTCTGGATGTCGAGTTGATCAAGATCACGGAGAAGAAGCCGGTGGCCTTGGCGGCAGATTAGGAGCAGTTCCCGGTTCTCAGTTCCTAGTTCTCAGTGAGTGGAGAGCTAAGCAGAGATGAGAGCCGGGAGATGCGCAAAAAGTTTTGAATTGGCCACCGCGGCATTTGCTCTCAACGCCGCGGAAAGGCAAAGCTCAAGCCGGTTTTCACTGAGAACTGAGAACCGGGAACTGAGAACTGAAATCGAGGGCCGCCGGTGGGCGCGTGAGATCCACAGGAAAGCGGAGGAACATGTTTCGTTCGAGCCCGTTCGATATGGCAAATCCCGTGGCTGATTTCGATGCCATTCGCATCAGCCTGGCGTCCCCGGAAAAAATCCGGAGCTGGTCGCATGGTGAAGTGACCAAGCCGGAAACCATTAATTACCGCACTTTTAAGCCAGAGCGCGATGGCTTGTTCTGCGCGCGCATTTTCGGCCCGGTCACCGACTGGGAATGTCTCTGCGGCAAGTACAAGCGCATGAAGCATCGCGGAGTAATCTGCGACAAGTGCGGCGTGGAAGTCACGCTGTCGAAAGTCCGCCGCGAGCGCCTTGGGCACATTGAGCTGGCGTCGCCCTGTTCGCACGTGTGGTTCTTCAAGGGCCTGCCCAGCCGCATCGGGCATCTGCTCGATATTTCCCTGCGCGACCTGGAAGCGATCCTCTATTTCGAGGCCTACGTGGTCGTTGATCCCGGCGACTCTCCGGTCAAAGAGCGCGAAGTCATCAAGGACGAAGCGAAGTACCGCGAACTCGACCAGCAATATCGCCCCGCTGGCTTCAAGGCGATGATGGGCGCGGAGGCGATCAAGGAACTGCTGAAGCGGATTGACGTCGATCCGCTTTCCGCCGAACTGCGCGAGAAGATGAAGCACGAAACCTCGCTGCAGAAGCGCCTGAAGTATGCGAAGCGCCTGAAAGTAGTCGAGGCCTTCCGCAAGAGCGGCAACAAACCGCAGTGGATGATTCTGGACGTGCTGCCGGTGATTCCACCCGAACTGCGCCCCCTGGTTCCACTGGATGGCGGACGCTTCGCCACCTCAGATCTGAATGATCTTTATCGTCGCGTCATCAACCGCAACAACCGGTTGAAGAAGCTGATGGACCTGCACGCTCCCGAAGTTATCGTGCGCAACGAAAAGCGCATGCTGCAGGAAGCGGTCGACGCTCTGTTCGACAACGGACGCCGCGGGCGCGTTCTACGTGGCGCCAATAACCGGCCACTGAAGTCGCTCTCCGACACGCTGAAGGGCAAGCAGGGACGCTTCCGCCAGAACCTGCTCGGCAAGCGCGTGGACTACTCCGGACGTTCAGTGATCGTGGTTGGTCCCGAGCTCAAGCTGCATCAGTGCGGCTTGCCAAAGAAGATGGCGCTCGAGTTGTTCAAACCGTTCATCTACCACCGTCTGGAACAGACGGGAAACTGCACCACCATCAAGCAGGCAAAAGAAATGGTGGAACAGCAGGAACCGATCGTCTGGGACATTCTGGAAGAGGTCATCAAGGACCATCCGGTCATGCTGAACCGCGCGCCTACG
Source organism: Terriglobales bacterium (assembly GCA_035260505.1). Lineage (GTDB taxonomy): Bacteria > Acidobacteriota > Terriglobia > Terriglobales > Acidobacteriaceae > Acidiflorens. Next base: position 2,922 of record DATFVD010000246.1, on the reverse strand, counting down.
CTCCATCGCCTGGGCATTCAGGCGTTTGAGCCGGTGCTAGTGGAAGGCAAAGCAATTAAGATCCACCCGCTCGTCTGCACCGCGTTCAACGCGGACTTCGACGGCGACCAGATGGCAGTACACATTCCGCTTTCGCCCGAGGCGCAGGTGGAAGCGAGCGTCTTGATGCTGTCTTCGCACAACATTCTGTCGCCGGCATCCGGCCAGCCCATCACCGTGCCCACGCAGGATATGGTGCTCGGTCTCTACTATCTGACGAAAGCGAAACCGGGCGCGAAGGGCGAGGGCCGTTCTTTCGCCAATATTGAAGACGTCGTGATTGCGCTCGAAATGGGCGAGGTGGAAACGCTTTCTCCGATCCGCCTCCGCTACACCGGCGAGGTCATTGATCTGACGCAGGCCTACGACGATCAGGACGTGAACCACACGGAGCCTGTACATGTTGTGCGCGAGTATCTGAACACGACGGTTGGGCGGGCCATTCTGAACGATCACTTGCCGAAGACGGTGCCTGGCGTCAACGTGGCGATGCCATACATCAACGGCCTGCTTAAGAAGAAGGGCATCGGCCAGCTGGTCAACTATTGCTACCTGCGGTTTGGCCTGGAAGTCACGGTCAAGATGCTCGACGAGATCAAGTCGCTCGGCTTCCGTTATGCCACGCGTGCCGGCTTGTCGATCGGCATCGATGACATGGTCATCCCAGACAACAAGCGCACCCTGGTAAAGGACGCCGACAAACTGGTCATCGCAGTTCAGCAGCAATACCTGGACGGGGCCATCACCAACGGCGAACGCTACAACAAGGTCATCGAAATCTGGTCGGCGATCACGGAAAAAGTTGCCGATGAAATGTTCGGCCAGATGCAACGGCGCGACAAAGAAGGCCAGCTCAACCCGATTTACGTTATGGCCGATTCCGGCGCTAGAGGATCGAAACAGCAGATCCGTCAGCTCTCCGGAATGCGCGGACTGATGGCGAAACCGACGGGTGAAATCATCGAGACTCCGATCACGGCCAACTTCCGTGAAGGGTTGACGGTGCTCGAATACTTCATCTCGACGCACGGCGCCCGCAAGGGTCTGGCCGATACGGCTCTGAAAACCGCCGACTCGGGCTACCTCACGCGCCGTCTGGTTGACGTCGCGCAGGACGTGATCATCAGCGAATACGACTGCGGCACCGTGGACGGAATTTTCGTCTCCGGTATCGTCGAGGCCGGCGAAATAATCGAGCCCCTGCGCGACCGAATCGTCGGCCGCGTGTCGCTTGAGAAGATCAAAGACTACGAAGGCCAGGTTGTGGTCGACGTGAATCACGAGATCACCGAAGATCTGGCGGGTGCGATTCAGGCTGCCGGTATCGAGCGGGTGAAGATTCGCTCGGTTCTCACCTGCGAGTCGAGGCGCGGAGTTTGCGTCATGTGCTACGGACGCAATCTGGCTTCAGGGCGCCTGGTCGAACTCGGCGAGGCTACCGGAGTAATCGCGGCTCAGTCCATTGGCGAACCTGGAACGCAGCTCACCATGCGTACCTTCCACATCGGAGGTACAGCATCGCGAGTGTCGGAACAGTCCCGCCTCGACGCCAAGAGCAACGGCACAGTGCGCTTCGTCAACTTGCAGACCGTAAAGTCCAAGACTGGCGACTTGGTGGTGATGAACCGTCAGGGTTCGATCGCGATCGTGGATGAAAAAGGCCGTGAACGCGAGCGCTATGCGGTCGTGTATGGCGCCAAGGTCAAAGTTACTGAAGGCGGGCCGGTACAACTCGGACAGGCTCTCGTTGAGTGGGATCCTTACACGTTTGCCATCCTCACCGAAATTGGTGGCGCGGTGCAGTTCAAGGACCTGCAGGAAGGCATCACGCTTCACGAGGAAGTGGATGAAGTCACCGGTCTGTCGCGTCACGTGGTGGCGGATTCGCCCGACGAGAAGCGTCAGCCGGCCATCGTAATCAAGGGTAAAGCGAGCAAGCGATACCTCATGCCTTCGCGCGCTCACCTCATGGTTCAGGACGGAGACACAGTGTTTCCGGGTGACGTGCTGGCCAAGATCCCGCGCGAAACCACCAAGACCAAGGACATCACAGGCGGTCTGCCGCGTGTGGTGGAATTGTTCGAGGCCCGTAAGCCGCGCGAAACCGCTGTCATCAGCGAAATCGATGGCGTGGTGCGCTTCGGCGAGGTCGCAAAGGGACAGCGCAAACTCTACGTGGCAGCTGATAACGGCACGGAGAAAGAATATTCCGTTCCGCGCGGCGTCCACATCAACGTGCAGGAGGGCGAGCGCGTCAAGGCGGGTGAACCGCTGATGGACGGGCCGCTCAACCCGCACGACATTCTGGCAGTGCTCGGTGAGAAGGAACTACAGTCTTACCTGGTGAATGAAATCCAGGAAGTCTATCGGCTGCAGGGCGTGAACATCTCGGACAAGCACATCGAAGTGATCGTCCGCCAGATGATGCGCTGGGTAAAGGTCGAAGATGTAGGCGATACCCAGTTCCTGCTCGAACAGCAGGTGGACAAGTTCCGCTTCCACGAGGAGAACGAGCGTGCGATCGCCAATGGCGGCAAACCAGCCACCGGGCGTCCGTTGCTGCTCGGTATCACCAAGGCGTCGCTCTCCACCGATTCGTTTATCTCCGCTGCCTCCTTCCAGGAGACAACGCGCGTGCTAACCGAAGCTTCGATTCAGGGAGCGGTCGATCATCTGCGCGGCTTGAAGGAGAACGTGATCGTGGGCCGCTTGATTCCCGCCGGCACCGGCATGGAATATTACCGAAACGTGCGTCTCTCTCCGGAAATGGAAGAGGCTGCCAGCAAGGTGCAGGAGGAAGTCTCGCAAGCATACGAAGACGCCGAACGGGCGCTCGAACTCATGCGGCATGAAGGCGAGACCGAAGAACTCGCCGCGGAGTAA
>DATFVD010000245.1:0-3507 GCA_035260505.1 Terriglobales bacterium | reverse complement strand
GGTCGAGCGCATCGTCCGGCTCACGCGCCAGGCGGAAGCGTCGGGCTTTGAGTATGGCTGGATCTTCGATTCGCACGTCCTCTGGCTCGAACCTTATCCCATGCTCACGCTCATGGCGACCAACACAAAGAAAATGCGGCTCGGAACCTGCGTTACGAATCCGGCGACTCGCGACATCACGGTCACCTCGAGCCTGTTCGCGACGCTGAATTTGATCTCCGGTGGACGCATGCAACTTGGTATCGGCCGCGGCGACAGTTCGCGGCGAGTGCTGGGCAAAAAGCCAGTGACGGTTGCGCAACTGGAAGTGTCGGTAAAGGATTTCCGCGATCTCACGAGCGGCAGAGAGATCGGATACGATGACGGAAAAGCACGGCTCACGTGGGCGACCGGCGGCGCTCCTCCCGTATGGGTTGCAGGATATGGGCCCAAAGTGCTCGAACTCGCTGGCCGAATTGCCGATGGCGTCATCTTGCAGTTCGCCGATCCGGACTTGATTGCGTGGTGCGTTAGCTTCGTCAAGAAAGGCGCCGAGGCCGCGGGACGAGATCCGAAGAAGATTGAGATCATGGCGGCTGCGCCGGTCTGGGTTTCCGACGATCTGAAAGTTGGCCGGGAACGCGTGCGCTGGTTTCCTGCTCTGGTGTCGAACCATGTTGTCGATCTGGTTTCGCGCTACAAGCCGGAGGAACTCCCGCCTGCTCTGACTTCTTATATACGCGATCGCGGCCAGTACGATTACCTTCATCATTGCGAAGTCGACAGCAGCAACCGGAACTTCGTGTCGGATGAAGTGACAGACCGCTTCTGCCTGCTTGGTCCGGCCGAAGCGCACATTGAAAAACTTCGCGCGCTGGCTCGCGCGGGAGTTACTCAGTTCAATATTTATCTTATGTGCGGAGATGAGGAAGATACGTTGGAGAAGTATAATAAGGATGTGTTGCCTGTTTTTGGCAAGGCTTCCGGCTCTTAGCTGCTGGGACTTACTATTTACTAATTCGTACGGGGGGTACCCCCCTATTAACACGGTATAATGGAATCATCGAGTTAGCGAGAAATCCCCGCAAAGTCCTCATGGATAAGGAGTTATAGTCAAAGTCTTGATAAATAAACAGTTAGACTTTTTTCCTGGCATGGCCCCGAGGAGGCTTCATTTAGAATCAGAGAGTTAGCTCGCCGATTCCGCCGATTTGCCCTCAAAGTCCTGATGTCAAATAACTTAGCGCAAAAGACCAACGTTTTGCGGGCTTCTGCGAGGGCCTCGGGCCCATCAAATACCGAGCTTGAATTTGCTTATCAAGTTAGTGATTGATTACTTACCAGTATATATCATCTTGTCAAGCAAGAGTCTCGCATGAGTAAGTGGGTTAGCTTACGGCGCGGCTGAAGCCGCGCCCCTTCATAACGAATTCACGAACTGAGTACTTACAATTCGAAATTGGTTCGTTTACGCTTTGGCGATGGAGCCAGTCATGTCCGTTAAAGGCGCGATCATTAAAGGCGCGATCCCGGTTCTGCCGGCTGCCGACGCCGCGGAATCTCTGAAGTGGTGGACGGAGGTCTGCGGCTTCAAGGAAACTTTTCGCGATGCTACTCCTCCAACTTATGCAGGTATCAACCGCGGCGAGGCTTACCTCCACATCGCTGGCATGAACGACAAAACCATGGCACGGAAGGTCGGCGACCAGACCATGGTGCGTCTGGCCGTGCAGGGCATTGAGGCACTGTACACCGAATACCAGGAGCGGGGCGGCAAAGTGCATCCCAACGGTCCGTTGCAGACCAAGCCTTGGGGGACCAAGGAATTCGGGGCGATTGACCCCAACGGTGTGTGCGTGACGTTTCAGGAGTGAAGGACGGCGGCTAACGCAGCAAATGCGGCGAGGGTCAAAAGGGACACGGTGAAGAACAGAGCCTCTCTTTGCATCTTCGGCGTAACGGAAGGAATCATTTCAATAGGTCCGAGTTCCACTCCTGCTCGCCACATCGCAAACCAGTTCGGTACCTGCCGTTTGAAAAGCTGCCAAATAAAGATGACCAATCCAGAACACCAAGCGACACAGAATATCAACCCCATCAATACCCACAGTTCTTCTGATATGGCAGCTAGGAAACGCGCCTTGAGCATTGCACCGAGCGAAGCCGTCAGGATGCTTGATCCAAACAAACACACTAGCACCCCGAGCACACGAAGTTGATTACGCATCGAGGTATCGAGAACCATGCGCTGGTAGTAGCCCTCTACTCCGGGCGATAAAGGAGACAGAAAGGCCAAACGCATTGGATTTCTCATTACGATGAATCCAAACACGGCGAGAGGTAGCCCTACCAGCACGCCGACGAATCCGCCCATAGCAATTCCTTTTTGAGTGTTGTCTCGCGGCTAGCGACTGCACATAGAATAAAACAATGCGATTGCCGGAACCAGGCATTTTTCACTCACCGCGCCTTCCCCGGCGCCGCTATCTCCGGCTCCCTCTGTAGCTTCATCAACGTGTAGTAAGCGACGAACGAAACCGAAAACCCCACGAACCAAGAATAGTCGTATAAGATCCGCAGCGGAGAAACGACCAATCCCACCAGTGCCGTGCCCGCTCCCAATGTGAGCGCGATCACCGCCAGCCAATTAAAGCCGCGCGAATATTCGTAGATACCGCCGCGCAGATAAAGATCATCAACCACGAGCACTCGCCGACGAATCACGAAGTAGTCGCAGATCATGATGCCCGCCACCGGGCCGAGGAACGCGGCATAACCGCCGAGCCATCCGAAGATGAATGTGCTGTAACTGGAGAGCAGTTTCCACGGCATCAGCGCGATTCCCATGAAGCAGGTGATGATGCCGCCGGTCCGAAAGCTGATTTTTCGCGGCCACAGGTTGGAAAAATCGTTGGCCGGTGAAACCACGTTGGCGCCGATGTTCACGTTCAACGTCGCCAACAGAATCGCCAGCAGCGAAATTATCACGGCCACGGGTGAATGGAATCGGCTCAGCAATTGCACCGGATCCCAGATCGCGGTGCCGTAAATCACGACCGTCGCCGACGTCACCAGGATTCCGATCAGCGAATAGAGCGTCATGGTGGTCGGCAGGGCGAGCGCTTGCCCAATCACCTGTTGCCGCTGGCTTTTCGCAAACCGCGTGAAGTCTGGGATGTTCAGCGACACGGTGGCCCAGAAACCGACCGTGCCATTGAGCGCGGGGATGAGGAATTTCAGAAAATCCGAAAAGCTTACGAAGCGCGATGGCGCCGACAGCATGGGGCCAAATCCTCCCGCCGACTTGTAGGCCCACGCCAGCAGCAGGAGGCCCACCGCCAGCAGAACCGGCGCGCTGATTCCCTGCAGAAATCGGATGTACTCGATGCCTTTGAGAATGACGGCGAGATTGATGAGCCAGAACGCCATGAAGCAAATCGCAGCGCCGTGGCCGACTTGCGCCCAGCCCGGTGCGAGCGTTGTGATCAGAGTGTTGATGGCTTCGCCGCCGATCCAGGTTTGGATGCC
>DATFVD010000244.1:0-3630 GCA_035260505.1 Terriglobales bacterium | reverse complement strand
AGGAGAAGTTTGCGCGCTGGTGGATGCGAGCGATGCCTTCGATCCCGCGTCAGCGGCGGCCGCGGGCATGGAGATGAGCCGTTTGCTGTGGGTACGATGCGGAGAAAAATATCCGTCGCGTAAACATCCTTCGAGTGCGCGCAAAGCAGGCTGCACAAAAAGAAGCGATTCGTACCAGGGGCTGTCTTCATGCGATTCGTATCAGGGTATGCCTTCAGGCATACCGCAAGTCGCTAAAAATGGGTCCGGATTTAGCCGCTGGGAAGCGCGGCTCGGGCAAATGCTGAAAGTCACCGACCTGCTGCTGCAGAGCAATGGCTTCGGAATGATTGCTCTCGATCTCGGCGATATTCCGGTGCCAAGCGCGCGGCGAATTCCTTTGGCGTCATGGTTCCGCTTCCGCCGCGCAATTGAGCACACGCCAACGGCGCTGCTGGTTTTAGAACAGCAGCCGATTGCCGGAAGCTGCTCGTCGATGCTGGTGAAGCTGTCAGGTGCCAGATCCCAGGCCTCAGGAAATCCGCTGTCAGCTCTCAGCTTTCAGCTCTCAGAAAACCGGGCGTCAAATTTGGAATTGCCGCATTCGGAATTACTGGACCAATTCGAAATCACCGCCGAGTTGTTGCGTTCGCGGTTTGAAAGAACATTAGAACGCAAGCCGGTGCAATCGACGGCAAGTTTCACGAGTCGAGCCGCATGGGCGGGATAATCGCACTCGCGTTGACGATGTCGAAAGTTCGAAATCATCAGATAGCGTGTCTGGAACCTGAGACCTGAGACCTGCTTCATGTTTGCCTGCATCTTCATCCCCGATTTCTCCGTGCAAGCGATCATTCGCTTTGAGCCCGAGTTGCGTGCCCGCTCAATCGCGGTGCTCACCGGACGGTCTCCGCTGGAGAATGTGTCGGCGCTCAACGAAAGAGCGCGGCAATCAGGCGTAGAGGTAGGCGCGACCAAGTCGCAACTGGAAGCATGGGACAACCTGGTACTGCGTGCGCGCTCCGAGTCGCAGGAGACCTCGGCACATGCTGCGCTGCTCGATTGCGCGCAATCGTTTTCCCCGGAAATAGAAGACGCCTCCCCCGGCACCGTGCTGCTGAACCTTGCCGGGCTCGAGCCGTTGTTCGGTCCGCTGCCGAAGATTGCCCGCGATTTGGCGCGTCGCGTCTCGCAGATGCGACTGGAAGCGAACATTGCCGTGGCCCCGAATCCAGATGCTGCTTTGCTCGCAGCCCGCGGCTTTCCCGGCGTAACCCTGATTCCCGAAGGCCGCGAAGCCGAGCGCCTGGGAGATCTGCCAGTGGATGTGTTGCTGGAAAGTTTTTCTTCCGACCTGGAGGAAGCTGCACGCTGGGTGGAAACGTTTGATCGCTGGGGCATTCGCAAACTGCGCGCGCTGGCGACTCTTCCCGAAGTTCCGCTCAGCGAGCGCCTGGGACAGCCTGGGGTCCGTCTGCAAAAGCTGGCGCGGGGCGCGGCGTCACGCAATTTGAGTGTACTGGAACCGCGGCTGATTTTTGCCGAGAGTGTGGAGCTGGAATATCCCATCGTGCTGCTGGAACCGCTGGCGTTTTTGCTGAACCGCATGCTGGAGCAAGTGTGCGCGCGGCTGGGAGCCCGGGCGCTGGCTGTGCAGGAGTTGCAACTAAACCTGGAGCTTGCAGCGACGCAACAGAATGGCTGCGCATCCTTCACCTGCACCCCCTCCCGAAAGTTCACTCGCACGCTGCGATTGCCCACTCCCATGCTGGATCAAAAAATATTTCTTAAATTGTTACAGCTTGATTTGCAGGCGCATCCGCCGGGAGCGCCCATCGTGAAGATTCATTTGTCGGCGGATCCGGCGTGCCCGCGAGCCCTGCAGAGTGGCCTGTTTCAGCCGGTTTTCCCCGAGCCTGAAAAACTGGAACTTACGCTGGCCCGCATCGCGGGAATTGTCGGCGAGGGGAGAGTGGGGTCGGTGGAGTTACTGGATACACATCGCGAAGGCGCGTTTACCATGCGGCACTTTGTGCCCGCAGAGCTCGCACCTGCGGAACACAGATCAAAGCAGTCTGGAAATCGAAAAAAGGATATGTCCATGCAAGAAAACGGCAGTGTATGTCCGTTCGAAGAGAAACCCGAGGAAGACGCAAAAGAAAACGCGAAAGAACAAATGAGCGCTGTAATCGCCCTTCGCCTGTTCCGTCCGCCGCTCGGTGCGAGCGTTACTTTGCGCGAAGCGAAGCCGGTGCGCATGCGATGCCTGCAACGCGAAGACATTGCCGGCGAAATCGTCTGGACCGCCGGCCCCTGGCGTTCTTCCGGCGACTGGTCAGAACAGGAAGGCTGGTCGCGCGAAGAGTGGGACATCGCCGTGCCCGCAGACAATGCACTCGTTTTGTATCGCTTAGTGCAAGACAAGCTAAGCGGAAACTGGTTTGTAGAAGGAACGTATGACTAAGGCAGTTTTCAGTTCCCATTTCTCAGCTTCAGCGTTATGCGAACTAACTGATGGCTGAGAGCTGATAGCTGACGGCCAATGTACGTTGAACTCCATTCCCGCTCCGCGTTCAGCTTCCTCGAAGGGGCTTCAATTCCCGAGGAATTGATCGCAGTGTGCGCGAACCTGGGAATGCCGGCGATGGCATTGCTCGATCGAGATGGCGTGTACGGCTCGCCACGTTTCCATCTCGCCGCAAAAAAATCGGGACTCAAGGCGCATATTGGAGCAGAAGTGACGTGTGCTGCGGTTTCACCACAAAGACACCTTGGCAGTTCCCGTCTTCCGCTTCTCGTCGCGTCGCGCGCTGGATATCAAAATCTCTGCCGCCTGATTACGAAAATGAAGCTGCGGGTTGGGCGAAAAGAAGGAGCCTCGGCGTCCAGTTCGGATTTCATTGAGCATGCCAGCGGTTTGATATGCCTGACCGGTGGAGAAGAAGGACCGCTGGCCGCGGCCCTAAAGCAAGGTGGACCGCAAGCAGCATTCGAAGCGGTGAAGCGACTAATGGAGATTTTCGGCCAGCCAAACGTTTACGTCGAACTGCAACGCCATTTTCATCGCGAGGAAGAATACAGAAACCGGGTTGCGATCGAAATCGCAGAAGCTTTGTACCTGCCCCTGCTCGCGACCAATGGCGTGAACTATGCCACGCCTCGTGAGCGCCAATTGGCGGATGCCTTCACTGCGCTGCGGCATCATCGTACGCTAGCCACCGCCGGACGTCTGCTGGCGCGCAATGCCGAGCGCTATCTCAAATCTCCCGCCGCCATGCGAGCCCTATTTGCGGATTTTCCGGATGCCATCGCAAACACAGTTGAACTTTCCTCGCGGCTTGAGTTCACGCTGAACGATCTTGGATACGAGTTTCCACGTTATCCCGTGCCAGACGGAGAAACCATGATGTCGTTTCTGCGGGAGCGTACGCAGGAAGGATGGCAGAGCCGGTATGGGCAGGCAGCTCCGGAGATGAAGAAGCGCGCGCGGCGGCAGATCGAGCGTGAGCTGAGCTTGATTGAACATCTGAAACTTGCCGGATACTTCCTGATCGTCTGGGACCTGGTGCGCTATTGCCGCGAACAGAACATTCTGGTGCAGGGCCGCGGATCGGCCGCCAATAGCGCGGTTTGCTACTCGCTCGGCATCAC
>DATFVD010000243.1:0-8544 GCA_035260505.1 Terriglobales bacterium | reverse complement strand
GGCGACATGCAGGCGGAATACGAAAGTTACGCGCCCGACACAAAGGCAATCCTGACCGCATTTACCAACGGCATCAATTCCTATATCGCCAGCCTGACCGCTCCCGGCGGCCCCGGCTTGCCCCTCGAATTTCAACTCGCTGGATTCTCGCCCGACCCTTGGCATCCGGAAGACTGTCTGAACCGCATGGCCGCGTTTTCCATGACCGGCAACGCCCTCAGCGAACTCGCGCATGCCCAAACTCTAGCGGAGCTCGGCGCGGAGAAAGCTTCGAAGCTTTTCGACTTCGATCCCGCCATCGCGCTCGATCCCGCTCCCCACCTCGATCTCAACGGACTCTCCCCCGAGTTGCTGAAGAATCTTGTCGGCAGTGATCACCGCATCGAGTTCCCCGCGCATCCGCTCGAAGGCAGCAACAATTGGACCATCTCCGGCGCACTCACCGCCAGCGGCAAACCGCTGCTCGCCAATGATCCTCACCGCGTCATTGCTCTGCCTTCCTTGCGCTACATGGTTCACCTCGTCGCTCCCGGATGGAACGTCATCGGCGCGGGCGAGCCCGGCCTGCCCGGCGTTGCGCTCGGACACAATGAACACATCGCCTGGGGATTCACCATCTTCGGCCTCGACCAGCAGGACCTCTATGTAGAGGAACTAAATCCCGCGAACCCCCTCGAATACAAAACAGAGAAAGGCTGGAGCAAGATGGAAGTGAGGCGCGAGGTGTTCCTGGTCAAAGGAGCGGTGCCTGCGGAAGTCGATCTGAAATTCACGCGCCACGGCCCCGTGCTCTGGATTGACAATAGTGACGACAAGGATGACGGCAAACGCGCCCTCGCCCTGCGCTGGGTCGGAACAGAGCCAGGGACGGCCGGTTACCTTGCATCACTGGCAATCGACCGCGCCCAGAATTGGGACCAGTTCGAAGCGGCCGTGGCGCGCTGGAAGGTTCCTTCGGAAAATCTGGTGTACGCCGACAACGCCGGCAACATCGGCGAGCACTCCGTCGGACTCGCGCCCTTGCGAAACTGGACTGGCCTTCTGCCCGTTCCCGGAAGCGGCAATTACAACTGGACAGGTTTTGTCCCCACCTCGGAGCTGCCCCACTTTTTCAATCCGAAGGAAGGCTTCGTCGCCACCGCTAACCACAAGATGATTCCGGAGCACTATCCCTACAATGTCGGCTTCGAATGGCTTCCGCCTTATCGCGTCGCCCGCATTCGTTCCGTAATCGAGAGCGCAAAGCAAGACCGCCACAAGCTGACCTTAACCGACATGCAGTCTCTTCAAAACGACATTACTTCGCTCCCCGCGCTGGAGTTTCAGAAGCTCGTGCGCTCGACTCCGCTGAAAGATGATCCCGCGCTAGCGGCTTTTCTGCGTTGGGACGGAAAACTCACGCGCGAGTCCTCGGATGCAGCCCTGTTCGAAGTCTGGTTCCAACAGATTTGCCTTGCCCTCGGAGAACGCTTGTCGAAACGGGATGGCAGCCGTCTTCAAAAACTCGGCGGACGTTACAACGATCTGCCGCCCAACATGGTCCTGCGCATTCTCACAAATCCTGGCACCGATCCCTCTAACAAAGATCTCTTCGGCGCAGGCAACAATCCTCTCGCCGGCCGCGACCAGCTTCTCGTGGATACGCTGCAATCTTCGCGCAAAGAGCTCGAGAAGCTCCTGGGCCCCAACCCCTCACAGTGGTCATGGGGAAAGTTGCACACCGTCCGCTTCCGCCACGCGCTCAACCAGCAGCCCGGCGCAAAAGACGCGCTCGACCTCGCCCCCCTGTCCCGCCCCGGTGACGAATACACAGTGAATGCCACCGGCGCCTACGGCGATTCCTGGGAACAGGTTTCGGGCGCCAGCTATCGCGAGATACTCGACACAAGCGACTGGGACCAATCGGTTGCCGTCAACACGCCCGGCCAGAGCGGCCAGCCCGGCAGCCCGCGCTACTCCGACCTGATGCCCCTATGGGACGCGGGCCGTTATTTTCCGCTACTCTATTCCCGAAAGGCAGTGGAAGGCGAAACCGCTGACCGCCTCGTGCTCGAACCCTGAAGACGCCTGGTGGCGAATTAAATTTCCTGTAGAGACGCCGGCAACACGCGGCTGTTCCTGGTCGCGCTGGGCGGCTGGGCTACAATCGCCAAATCATGTTTCATCAAACCGTCTTCGACTCCGCTCGCTTCCTTATCTTCCTGAGTGCCGCAATCCTGCTCGCCATCGCTCCCGGGCCCGGAATGCTTTACGTCCTCGCCCGCGCGCTAGGCGGCGGACGTCGCGAAGGCCTGCTCTCCGCACTCGGCACATTCTTCGGCGGCATGGTGCACGTATTCGCCGCCGCCGCCGGCATCTCCATCATTCTTGCCAAGTCCGCCATGGCTTTTGCCGCTGTGAAGTATCTCGGCGCAGGCTATCTTTGCTTCCTCGGGATTCGCATGATCCTCGATGCCCGGAAAGACGACCAAGATGCGGCCGTTTCTCCAGCCAACCAACCGCGTGGAAGAAATCCCCTCTGGCAAGGCGTCATGACCGAGGTGCTGAATCCAAAGACAGCTCTCTTTTTTCTTTCTTTCATTCCGCAATTCGTCAACCGGGCGCACGGGCACGTCTTTCTGCAATTTGTCCTATTGGGAACCCTCTCGGTGGCACTCAACACAACCGCCGATATCGCAGTGACCCTGCTTGCCGGACCACTCGGCCAGCGCATTCGCGGGTCGGCCCGCTTCCGCCGGCGTCAGCGCACGCTGACCGGAGCTGTCATGATCGGCCTGGGAAGTTACCTGGCTTTCGGCGAATCGAAATAATTTCTCCGTAGCGACGCGGCTCGACCCGTCTCTACTGCACCTCAATCACCTGGTGATCATGGCAATCCGGATGGATCTTCTCATAGAGATTCACGAGTAACTCCGTCCCGTGTCGCGCCACAAAGCTCACTCCTGCGACCTCACGCTCCTGCAGCGCCTTATTAGGAAATAGCGCATGGCTCAATGCATCCGCGTGCCGCGTGATGACCTCATTCCGCTGCTGTTCCGCCCGTGTCACACGCGCCCGCAGCCGATCGATCTGATGCGCCATGCTGGTCCGCGTACTTTCCGCTGTATCGATGAGCGTTGAATCCAGTTTGCCGATCGATTCGCGAAGCGCCGCCATCGACTGCTCAACACTCCCATATGCCTCCGAGAAGCGGGCTTGCAAGTCCGATGGCAGCGAACGAGCGGCAATCACTTCTCGAACTTTCTCCGGACCTTGGAGCACCTCCCGCAGACCTAGTTGGTAGCGCGTCAGAATGCGCTCCGCCTTGGCTTCCAGCAGCGTCGCCGAAAATCGCGGCAGGATCGGCGTCACTCGTCCCAAAAGTTTCTCGTAGACCACAGCGACCTGCGCGAAGTATGCGACTTCAGCCGCTCCGCCCGTGTAGACCAGCGTCGGCAGCAGGTAGTCCTGCACCACGGGACGAAACAGTGCATTCCCGCTGAACGTCTCGGGAGCCCCTTCAATCCGCCCAACCAGTTCTTCAGCCGAGATCCGCTCCTCACCCACGGCGAACTCCCCGTGAGCGCCATTATTCCTGCGCCGCACTACCGTCCGTGCGCCGTTCTTCACTTCAAAAAGCAGCGTGGTCGCCGAAGTCACTTTCACCTGCTGGTGGTATCCCGTCGCCTCGAGCGCCTTGCCTCGCTCCAGCAGAGCCTCATCAAGTTCCGAGGCTCGTTCGATAGCCGCGCGAAACAGTGGTTTTGCGAGATCATGGAACTCCTTGTCCGCCGGATCGAGCAGGATCACGCCCCAGTCCGCAAACAGCCGCGCGAACAGCAAAGCAAACGCACTGCCCAGACTCTCTCCCGGACGATACGCCTCGCGCAGCCAGGTCGCGACCTCGGAATCTCCCAACAGCGCGGCCGCGCGCTCGACCACTGGCTCAATCTCCGGCCCGAACCTGACTGCCCCCACCGGCGCATCGTCCACCGCATTACCATCAAACGCCGGGCTTTCCACAGCGAGCCGTTCCGGCAGCCCATGCTCCGAAAGCAGCGCAACATGATTAACCTCGTCCAAATCGTGATCCTCGGTAGCCAGCCAGAAGACCGGCACGCAGTCCACTCCGGCCACCGTCGCCTCTTCCGCCAGCTTGACCGCCGTCAGCGCTTTGAAGATCGAAAACAGCGGCCCGCCGAACAGACCAACCTGCTGCCCCGTAACCGCCGCCAGCGCGCCTCGCTTGAACCGCTCAATATTGGCCAGCGTCTTCGGAGAGGCGCCCCAGGCGCGATTCTGCCGCTCAAGAATTTCGCTAACCTTGCCGCGTCGTGCGCCGTCGTAAACGACGCGCTGGGATTCGTCTTTCACCCACTCTGAAAAAATCGGTGAGCGTGGATAAAAGCTGCGAACGGAAGGAGTGTAGGAAAGATAATCAAGGAAGAGACGTGTGCCATGCGGAATCTGTGTGAACGGCAAACACTGCGATTTCATCGACAGCTCCCCGGACATCTCTCGACACACCGGTGCACTCTTGCCATCCGCATATGTTGTCACTCTGTAGGACGCCCTCGCGCGCGAATTGTCACCGCGTCCAAAACTAACACTTCTCGCGGAGAGCGGCTAACTCAACTACATCAGATGACGCGGAAGCACCCAAGTTGCAGAGAGTGTGGGGAATGCGGAATATTCCTGGCTGGCGCTAGCTCGACGCGGCCACCTGACGTTAACGCTTCTCAAACACCACCGCAACCTTGTCTTCATACGCCACCCGCCAATCCCGCGGAAGTTCGCGGAGCAGGTTGGCGAGTGTTGAGTCGGCAGGCAAGAGCGCCGTCCGAATCTGCCACTGTTCCAGCACATTTCTCCATCCCGGCTCTGCCTGGCTAAGAATAAGGTACTGACGAATCCGCCTGGAGCCATAGAGATCGTGACGGTCATCCACAACGACCTTGCGCTCGGGATACATGCGCCCGGGGTTCATCCGATAGATGAGATACCCTCCCCAGGCATCGGTCGAGAAAACCGGCTCCGTGCTCGGCTGCTTCCCCACAAATTCTCCCTGCAGAAAATTCACCGCCGCAACCGGCACTTTCTGCGGATCGAATTGCGCATGAATCAATCGCCGCGACCCGAGCCATCCACCTTGCAGACAGATCGCAAAAGCAAATGCCACCGAGACAACCGGCCACAAGTGTCCCCGAAGCTGCATTTCCTGCGCACCCATGCGCTCGGAGAACTTTGAAATTCGGGCCGTGCCGCCGCGCACCCATCGCCAGCCACCCGGCTTATCCGCCAGTGCAACAAAGTTGGCCCACAAGATGGGCCCGGCCACCAGCACCAGCAACATCGACGAAACAGGAATATTGCGCGACGAATAGAATCCCGCATACGCCGCCAGCAGCACTACCAGCAGATGGCTGAGCCTTAGTTTTCTACGCCCACCCGCAAGCGCGATCAACACCAGCATCAGGATGATCGCAAAACATCGCTGCGACCAGCCGTGAAAATCAGGCGAGCGGAACTCGTCGATCCGATCCATCAGGTAGCGATCGCCCAGATAGCGATAAATGTGCGCGTGCAACCGCCAGCCAAACGGATTCACAAGCGTCGCCACCGCCGACGCCACCCAGGCCAAACCCATGGCACGAGCCCGATGCCCGGCGCGAATCGCCGCCAACGCATCATTCTTCTGCGCGCAAATACTCTCGACGAATGCAGCAAGAGTGTAGATTCCGAGCAGCGCTATTCCGAAGAGCCATCCGCCATGCAGGTTCACCCAAAGCAACATCGAGGCGGGAAAGAACCAGAGCATCCATCGCGGCAGCCTTCCGTGCTCACCTTGTTCCCGTCGTTCCCAACGCTCCCAATGCTCCAGCACAACAAACCACAGCAGAGAAAAAAGCCAGCTCACAATGTGCGGGCGCGCATACAGATGAATCGCCGATGCCGCCTCCGCCAGCAGCATCAGCACAATCGCCAGCGGCAAGCCAATCCCGCCTTGCAGCAGTTGCGAAAGCAAGAGAGCGAAAATCGCACCCACTAACAACGCGCACAACCAAACCACCCCATTCAGTCCGCAAGCCTCATGCAGAATTCCGAGCACCATGTCGTACAACCACTCCCATGCAAACCATGCCTGGCCTTGCATGGTGGAAGAAAACGGATCGGTGCGGGGAAGGGAGTGCGTCGCCAGAATCAGCTCCCCGGTTCGAATATGCCATCCAATGTCGGCATCCGCCAGCGGCCGATTCGACAATGGCCCCGCCAGCAGCGACCAGAATAGAAAAATGAAAATGATGTCGCGGACCGACGGCAAAAGATAACGCAGAGCTCGCGAACTGGGGTGTGCGGACGGCATCAAGGGGTGAAGAAGAAGTGTATGCGGACGCCGGTGGATGAGGCCAGCAGAATGGTGCTAGTAGCGCAGATAACCAATCCCCACGCGCATGTGGTGCAGCAGACTGTCTGGTACAGTCACCGCGATGGTCAGCCCTAGCGCCGCGTGCACGATACCGATAGGATAAATACTCCGGTAGCGCCGAAACACCTCGCAAAAAAACAGCCCTCCAACCAGCGTGAAGGTCGTCAGGATGGGACTGGGTAAGTGGGCAGTGGCGAACAACGTCGCCGCCACCCAAACCGCCGCCGTCCCCCCAAACAGTTCTTCGCAACGCGTGAAGAAAAACGATTGCAGTATGAATTCCTGGATCAGCGACCAGCCCACATACTGCCACGTCAAGTGAAGAGTGGGCCACGTTGGATTCGCTGGAACCTCGCCGCCAGCCCAGTGCGAAATGGCCAGCAGAAAAACGACCATCGCAAAACTGATCCCCAGCACCACGCTGGCGCCGAACGTCTTCGGCGATCTAAGGCCGAGCCGCTCCATCGATGCGCGGTCGATCAGCACCAGGACTAGAATCGTGATCGTCGCGATGCCGACCCATCGGTTCCGGGTCTCCAGCCGTGGCTCCCAAAGCGCAAACTCCAGAAACAGAAATGCGATGACGATCTGGGCCCAAACGAAGTACCGGCGGTAAGCAATCGGAACCGGAAGACTCCGGACCTTCCAGGCCAGGAGAGTCGCCGCCTGTCCCGCAGGAAAAGTTTTCGTCTGAACAGCCATTCGGTGAATCTCTTATAGTAGAACGTTTAAACCCCGCTGAAGGACCGACAAACGACGAACGACCAACGACCAAACGACAGATGACCAACAAATCCATCCCGAGAGTAGTGATCGTGGGCTCCGGTTTCGCAGGCCTGACCGCCGCCCGCCGGATCGCTCGCCTCCCCGTTCACGTCACTGTGGTGGACCGCAAAAACCACCACACCTTCCAGCCGCTGCTCTACCAGGTCGCGACCGCCGGCCTGTCTCCCGGAGAAATAGCGGCTCCCATCCGTTGGATACTAAGAAGCCACTCCAATGTTCAAGTGTTACTTGAAGAAGTGCTCGATTTCAATTTGGAACAAAAGAAAGTCCTCACGAAGGAGCAGGTGCTGGATTACGACTTCCTGATCATCGCCTCCGGAGCTACACATGCTTACTTTGGCCACGAAGAGTGGGAGCCGCTGGCGCCCGGTCTGAAGACGATTGAAGACGCGCTAGAAATCCGCCGCCGCGTTCTGCTGGCCTTCGAACTGGCCGAACGTCGGAACGAGCGTCGGAACGAGCATCCGAACGAGCATCCGAATAAGACCGCGGATGGCGAATCCGGACCCCCGCTACAGTTTGCGGTCATCGGAGGCGGACCCACCGGCGTCGAACTCGCGGGAACGCTGGCTGAGATCGCGCGTCACGCACTGAACCACGAGTTTCGCAACATCGACCCGCGGCAGAGCCGCATACTGCTCATCGAAGGTGGCCCCCGGGTTCTGCCAGCCTATTCCGAAGAACTTTCCCGCAAAGCCGAAGCACAACTGCGACGCCTGGGAGTCGAGGTTCGTACCTCCCACATGGTCACCCGAATTGAGCCTGGCGCGGTTTGGGTCGGCGACGAAAGGATTCCAGCCCCAGTCATCTTATGGGCCGCGGGTGTGGCCGCTTCGCCTCTCGGCCGAAAGCTGGGAGTTCCCGTCGACCGCGCCGGTCGCGTGCTGGTCCATCCCGACCTCAGCATTCCCGGACACCCCGAAGTATTTGTTGTTGGCGACCTAGCCGCACTAAACGACGGAAACGGCAAAATGCTCCCAGGAGTCGCGCCGGTCGCCATCCAGCAAGGGGACTGGGTTGCGGACACCATCGCCCGCGATCTCGAAAATCAACCGCGTCGCAATTTTTGTTATCACGACAAAGGTAGCCTCGCGACCATCGGCCGCGCTGCCGCCGTCGCCCAATTCGGAAAGTCCGGCAAGTTCCACTTGTCCGGATATTTCGCCTGGCTGGCATGGCTCTTCATCCACATTCTTTTCCTGATCGGATTCCGCAATCGCCTGATCGTGATGATCCAGTGGGCCTGGTCGTATCTCACCTACGAACGCGGCGCCCGCCTCATCACCGGCAGCGACGAGCTGCCCGGCTGGCCCCAGCCTAAAGAGAACGGTGGAGCGACGGGCGTCTCGCCC
>DATFVD010000242.1:0-2509 GCA_035260505.1 Terriglobales bacterium | reverse complement strand
CGGGCAGAGATTGGCCGGTTATGCCGAGCTCGGCATAACCGGCCTTATGCCGAGTGCCGGATTATGCCGAGTGGCCAATGTGGAGTTGGCGCCGGGGCTGTGGGCGCGACGCGCAGACCCGCCCCCGATTTGATTTTCTCGGCATAATTCTGCGAGTGTCTCCTTGCGACCAACCGGGTCGCAGGAGAAGATGTGAACGAAATTCAGACATGTGAGCAACAGCCGCTTTCGGCTTTATCGTCGGCTGGATCATTCGAAGAGTTACTAACCGACTTTGATCGGCATCTGGAAAGACAACGTGGCTGCACCGAGGGAACGCGGAAACATTATCTGCCCGAAGCACGGGCTTTGTTGGTCCGTGTTTTTCCAGATCAAGAAATCAACTGGGACAAACTCACCGCCGGGCAGATTGCTGATTTTGTGAGCGACAGAGCGCAGAAGCTCTCCTTGGTGAGTCGCCAGAATCCGGCCACTGCCATTCGGAGTTTGTTGCGATTCCTCACGGGCGAAGGGCTGATCCGAGCGGGACTCGATGGAGCGGCGCCACCGATCTGGCGTTCCAAGCACGCCACGGTCCCGCGGCACGTCTCTGCGGAACAACTGGAGAATTTGCTAGCGCTGTGTCCGTCAGAAGGCCCAGGCGCGGTTCGGAACCGGGCCATGCTTCTGCTGTCTGCTCGCCTGGGTCTGCGTCCCAGCGAAGTATTGAGACTCCGATTACAGGATCCGGATTGGATCACTGGCAGTGTGCTCATCCGCGCCGGCAAAACCAGCCGAGAGAGGGTGCTGCCGTTACCCGAGGATGCAGGCGCCGCGTTGGCCAGCTATCTGCGCGAGGCGCGACCGGTGAGCACCGAACGCGCTGTGTTTCTCAGTAGCGGGCCTGGGCATCCACCGATACGGGGCAATGGGTTCATGGCCAAGCTAGTGAACCGTCTGCTGCGGCAAGCGGGAATCGGCGCTCCATGCTCCGGCGCTTACGTCCTGCGCCACACTCTAGCCACCACCATGGTACGCAGCGGAGCGAGTTTCAAAGAGGTCGCTGACATCCTCGGGCATGGTTCGCTCACCACCACAGGCATCTACGCCAAACTCGACCTGCCATCGCTTGCACAGGTGGCATTACCTTGGCCGGGAGGCGCACAATGAATCCGGCTCAGTTCCGAGTTCACATCGAGGCCTATCTGAACTTACGGAGTTCGCTCGGCTTCCAGACGGAGTACGAATCCTACCATCTGCGGGAACTGTCGGACTACGTAGAAGCGAAAGGTTTCTCGTGGCCTATCCGCACGCAGACGATATTGGACTGGATCGGCGCCGCCGCGCTTCACTGTGGTCTTCCTGGGCAGAGAATGCGATTGACCCAGGCACGCTGTTTTCTGAGATACCTCAAGGCCAGTGTTCCGGAGACAGAAGTGCCTGGACCGGGCCTGTTGCCGCACCAGCCACGCCCGAAGCCCCGCCTGTATTCGAACGAGGAGATCGCCAAGCTCCAGCAAGCCACCTCTCAACTATGGAAACCCGGTTCGCTATCGCAACGGACTCCTTACTTGATCATTGGTCTGCTCGCCAGCACGGGGCTCCGCGCAGGCGAAGTGATCGCTCTAACGGTCGACGATGTTCGTTTAGATTCAGATCCTCCCCAACTTCATATCCGTAAGGCGAAGTTCTACAAGTCGCGGATCGTGCCGATCCATTCCAGTACAGCAGACCATTTGCGTGCGTACTTGCAGGAACGCAATCGGGTCAAGCTGCGCTGGCCTTCGAAAGCGTTCTTCATTACCGGCAGGCGGCTGCCTCTTTCCTATTCGGCGCTCCGCCGAATGTTTCGCCAACTGCTTCAGTCTGTCGGGATCAAGAATGCCGGCGGCAAGCGCGGCCCCTTACTGCATTCGTTCCGGCACGGTTTCGCTGTCCAGCGACTCCTGGCGTGGTACGCCGACAATCTGGATGTGCGCGCCATGATTCCACACCTGTCGGTATATCTCGGCCATCTCAGCAAAGAGGAGACCTACTGGTATTTAACGGCCACGCCGGAGTTGTTAACCGCCGCCGGGGAGGCTTTTCGGCGTTCCTGCGAGCCCGGAGGTGATTCATGAACAGCGGCACGGGGCTGATCGCGCCGCTGGTGCAGTCCTTCTTCACTGATCATCTGGTACGCCAACGCCGTGCCAGTCCACAAACTGTGGCAAGCTACCGCGATACGTTTCGATTGCTGATCCAGCAGCTGAGCCAGACCACCGGCAGGAAGCCGTCTGACCTAACCCTGGACGACCTGCAGGCAAAAGCCATCATGCGGTTCCTCGACGGCATCGAACGAGACCGCGGTAATAGTGTTCAGACTCGGAACGCGCGGCTGGCAGCAATCCGGTCCTTTTTTCGGCTGGTGACTCTCCGTGAACCTGCGCGCCTCGATTTAGCGGCGCAAGTACTGGCGATTCCCACCAAACGCGCGGACCGCCGCTTGATCGGCTATCTGACACGGCCGGAAATGGATGCCCTTCTCGCC
>DATFVD010000241.1:0-3415 GCA_035260505.1 Terriglobales bacterium | reverse complement strand
CCGTGTAGTCTTTGATTTTGCCGCAATAGCGTCCAAAGGGCGTGCGCGCCCCGCTGACAATGGCGATGTCTCCAGGTTTCAACATAATTTCTTGTGAGTCTAGCAGGAGGAGCAGTCGTTGGTCGTTGGTCGTTGGTCGTTGGTCGTTCGTTGTTAGTTCTTGGCTTCTAGCCGAACAGTTTGAGATTTACTGTGCTGGAAGAGTCCGGAGTAAGCGAGAAGAAGTCCCCCAAGGTTTTTCTTGGTGTGCTCTGCGTCTCTGCGGTAAGAAGCTCTACGCCACCGCCACCGATGCAGCAAACTGCGGGGCCTGAGACACAATCTTCCCCGCGCCCTGCGCCACCGCCTGCTCCAGCGCATGATCGGCGCGGTTGGCGACTTCTGTCACAATATCCACGGGATCGAAATGCTGACGCATCACCGCCGGCGCGAGCCCGGCGCTGAATTCGACACCCTTATCTTTACCCGGAAAACGCACTTCTTTCAGCAGCCGCCGCAATTTTTCCACCGCCAGCACCGCTTCTTTTTCGCCCGTGTCGCCCAGCACCAGCGCGACCGTTGTCGCTTCGTAGCGGAACGCCAGATCGTTCGTCCGGATGTTCGCTGAAAACAGCTGTCCGATCTGCTCCATCACCGCCGTCACCGCCTGCTCGCCGTATTCCTTGATCAACGCGCTGCGCCGTCCAAACTGCATCAGCAACACCGTCACTGCCGTCCCCTGCTGCAATCCGCGCCGGGTTTCCGCCTGCAGAAGATCCAGATAGGAAGCCCGCCTCAGCAGCCCCGATTTCTCGTCCGTCACCGAAAGATTTTTCACCAGCCGCCGCAGCCCGGCATTGTTGAGCGCGATCAACACCTGATCGCTCAAGGTACGGATCACGAGCACCTCGGAAGGTTGCCATACCCGGCTCGTGTTCTGGGTCAGGATCAGCACTCCGATCTGGTCATTGCCTTCAGTCAGCGGCAGAGCGAGCAGCGATTCGATTTGCAGTTCTTCGACCGCGCTGCGGATGCCCATTAACTCGGGAGCGTTTTTGGCATCGCCTATCGTCACCGTGCCGCGCGCCACCGCCAGATCCTGCAGCGTTTCTACCAAGCTAACCAGCGCCGCCGAACTCGCCGGAATCAGACCGTCCATGTGATATTCCTGTACGCTCGACGGCGGCAGACCAGGTTTGCGCAAGGCCGCTATGCAACGCGCCGTTCGCCAGTTCGCGCCAATTTCGTTGGCCGCCGTTCTTAAAACTCCCTCCGCGTTCCCCTGATGGTAGAGTTTGCGCGTGATCTCAGCCACTCTCGCCAGACTGCTGACGTCGGCTGCCTGGCTTGCCGCCGCCGTCGCCGCAGCTGTCGGCGCCGGCTGATCGCCATTCGCCGTCGCAGGCACAGACGTCGTGGCCGGCGTCGCTGACTTCGCGTAGTGCGGTTCTATGCCAGCTGCCAGGTACAACTTCTGCAGTTCATGGTTACGCTCTTCCTCACGGGGAAACAGTTCCTGAATACGCTGCAAACGTTCCATGGCTTTCGAGCGCATCCCATACTGCACCAGGATCTCGGCTTGCAGCATCAGATCCTGCAGTGCGGCCGCTCCCAGCGTCGGTTCCTGAATCTTGACTTCCTGCTCTTCCTTCTTCACCGTAGTAAACCGCGACGCGATTACGTTGAAGCGCTGATCGTCGATCTTGCCCCGCAGTGCCTCCAGCCGTTTCTGATGACCCGGCTCGTACGGATCCACTTCCGCCGCCCGGTCCAGACACTCGCCCGCCTTCTGGTAATCGTGCTTCGTGCAATACAGCTCGAACAGCTTCAGTAATGCCTGCGCGTAGTCCGTTTCACGGTTCGACGCGTTGAACAGTTCCGCCAGAAATTCCAGCATCTCGGCCGACGGACGGTGCGATGCCAATAATTCCTGCATCGTGGTGATGAACGATCGTCGTTCCCCACGACGCCGCTGAAACGCTTCCAGCTTCCGTGCCAGCGCCACCGCCTCCGCATCCAGTTCGGAGTCGATCATCTTGCCGATCAGGTTCACCACCTGATGCATCCGCGCCGGATTCTGCTCGAATGACTGCCAGATCAGCGGCTCGCTTTCCAGGCAGCGGTCGGCAGACAGAAGCGCCTGAGCATACAGATCGCGCAGTTCAAGCGACGCATCTTCGGAATGCACCAGCGGCTCAAAAATAAAAATCGCCGCTCCCGCCTCACCCTGCGCTAGCAGGCTCTTGCCATAGGCCACCGCCATCTTCGGATCCGTCGGATTTTCCGTGTATGCCCGCTCGTACCACGAGCTCGCATTTCCACCTGATGTTTCCGTCAGTTCGGCCAATTGCAAGAATGACTGAGAAGCCATCACGTGCTCGCCCAGTTCCGCCGACAATTCCGCCACCCGCAAATGATTGGACTGCGATGGCTCCAGACTCACAATCCGCCCCAAAACCAGTAAAGTTTCTTCTTTCTTTCCCTGGCGTTGCAAATCCTCCAGCGCATTTTCAAATGTCCCGATGGCCAGCTTTTTGTTCGAATGTTCCAGCAGTTGCCCAAAGCGCACTTTCTGTTCCCACGTCGGATTGGCATACCGCGCCAGCTTTTTGTAGGTCAGGCTGGCTCGCGTGGCATCCGCCGCCGCCACCTGCCGCTCAAACAACTCTCCCAGCAGCCGCACCGCCTGCTCCCCCTTATTTAGCGAGAGACACAGGTCCGCCGCCATCTGGCGCACATTGTCATTTTGCGGATCGCCTTCCAGGATTTGCAGGTATTCCGCCAGCGCGTCGGCCGTCTTCCCCTTCTGCAAAAGCTTCTCCGCCTTTTCTACACGGCGGGCTACTTCGGCACGATTGGGGTTTTCCGGCATGGGCGGTCTTGCGACAGTGAGTTCCGCCTTGATTCTAGGATTCGCCCCATGCTCCAGCAACGCGGTTCTCCCGCTTTGCGATTACGAAAGTCATGCCATCGCCTCGATTCCCATCCTTCCGGGCAGAAAGAACCTCATCCGAGTCATAGGCACCACCCGCACGGATACCCTTGGGGACGCCTTGCAAATCGGTAATCGCTCAGCGCACTAACTAAACAACAGATTTCAAGTCGATGAAGCAGCACAACCGAGGAGCAGGAGACTGGACTTTCCCCCCCGCGCTGCCGATCTCAACCATTGAGCACGAAGTGTGTTCCCACAACTGATGCCTACGGCAATCAATTTCGGTCCAGCTCGCGCCGCACGTGTGGGGGAGTGGGCGAAGCTGCGCCAACCCTGGTTGGTGGGTCTTTTCTTCTCCGTCCTGATCGCCGCCCAGGCGCTCGGTTTGCTCCTGCTCGGAACCGGACGGGCCGGCCGCGGTCTTGCCGAATCCATTCTCGTTCTGCTGAGCTTGCTCGCACTGGCTTGCGCCTGGCATGCATTCCGGCGCGCCCAAGGCAT
>DATFVD010000240.1:0-4740 GCA_035260505.1 Terriglobales bacterium | reverse complement strand
CGCGTGTAATGCGGATAGTCGAGTAATCCACCAGAAACACACGTAGAACTCGGCCCGTCGCCGGCCAGCTCTGCGTTCGTCGCGAACGACTCTTGCCGCGTCGAAGCCTGGTTTCCCACCGCGCCCGGGATCAAACGCGTCACCGTGTCCAGAATCACCGCCGCGCCCAGTTCGCCCCCGCTCAGCACATAGTCACCAATCGAAACTTCGCGATCCGCCAGGTGCTCGCTGATACGTTCGTCCACACCTTCGTAGCGTCCGCAGATGAGGACGATCCGATCGAGCGCGGAAAGTTCCGCCGCCAGCGTTTGATCGAGCCTGCGTCCCTGCGCAGAAAGCAGAATCACCGACTGCTTCGCTCCCGCGCTTAAGCGCACGTCGCGCGGTTCCACGTCGCCGAACGACTCCAGACATTCAAAGATCGGTTCCGGCTTCAGGACCATGCCCTCGCCGCCGCCGAACGGGCGGTCATCCACGGTGCGGTGCTTGTCTTTCGTAAACGCCCGCAGATCGTGAACGTTAATTGCCACTAGCCCCGTTTCCCGCGCCCGGCGCACGATACCGTAATCCAGCGGTCCGCGAAAAAAGTCGGGAAAGATCGTGAGAATGTCGATCTTCATCGCGGAACCCAGTGGCGGAACCAGTCGCTGGACGTTCGTCGTTGGTCGCTTGTCAGACCCGTTCCTGGCGATACTTGTCAACGCAAACGACCATCGACCAACGACTAGCGACTTCCTTCCTTCTTTACTGGCTTATTCACTTCCAGCAAGCCTTCCGGCAATTTCATCCGGACCTTCTTCCCCTTCGAATCCAGCTCTTCCAGGAACGCTTCGGCGAAGGGGATTTCATATGGCAACTTCGATCCACTCCGAACCACCAGCAGCGGCGCTTCTCCCGCGCCGAACTGGACGTCTTCGATCTCGCCGATCTCGCGCTGGCCGTCGAACACCGTGCAACCGATCAGGTCGCTCAGGTACGTCCACCCCGGTTCTAGCTTGGCGCGTTCACTGCGCGGCAACTGAAGTTCGGCGCCCACCAGCGGCTCGGCATCGGAAATCGTCTCAATGCCCTGAAACTTCAGCACCAGAAAACTCTTATGCGGCCAGAGATCTTCGACCGTTACTTCGCGGCGCTGGCCACCTTTCGCGAGCGCCCACAGCCGCATCTCTTGCCGGAAGCGATCCGGAACATCGGTGTGCAATTCGACCGCTACTTCTCCGCGGCGTCCCTGCGTCTTGATGACGACCGCCAGGCTAATCCATTCGCCGCTTGCGTCCGGTGCCGCCATTCGCCGCTCGTCTATTTGCCGCTCATTTTATTCGTGCTCGCCTATTCGATGATCTCGAGCGCGTAGCGCTTGTTCTGCTTCGAGCCCGCCGCGCTCAGTATGTTGCGCAGCGCACGAGCAACGCGGCCGGAGCGTCCAATGATTTTGCCCAGGTCGGCCTCGGCCACCTCGAGTTCAATGACGGTTTCGTCTCCGTCTTCGTACTCGTCAATAAAAACCTCGCCCTTGGCTTCGACAATCGCCTTGGCGATGTATTCAATCATGGCGCGCGGGCTGGCGGCCGGCTCAATCATTCTGTCGGTGCTCCTGAATTGACGAGTGTAAGAACGGCTAGGCGACCGAAGCGGCTGCAGCCGGTGCGGGGAGAACAAGCAGTTTCCTGACCCGGTCCGAAAGTTGGGCGCCTTTCGAAACCCAGTGCTCAATGCGCTCCCGTTTCAGGTCAAAAGTGGCCGGATCGGTGCGCGGATTGTACGTGCCCACCACTTCCACCGGGCGGCCATTGCGAGCCCGCTCCTTCTCAATCACTACCACTCGGTAATACGGTTGTTTGCGCGCACCAAAGCGCGCCAGACGGATCATTAACACTGACTTCAGTATCCTTTGTCCGGAAGAGTCCGGCGAAGTAAAGACAAACCATTATTATGCCGGAGCTTAGCGGTTTCCGCAAATGGGGCGGGTGCGCGGGTAGTGGGTTACTTTGACTGGACCAACCTGCCCGCTCGCTCAACATCCTCGGCGCGAACCAATAGCCGTACGCCGCCCATCGAGAGGCTGGGGTCCACACCACCAGCGTCGTCAGCCGAGACGATGGACTCGATCTCGGCGGCTTCCAACGCGCCTTGGGCTATTTCGGCCTCGACCTTGTTCAGGAATGTGCCGACCACCACCAATTCAGCATTGCTCATACTTACCCGATCCCGCTCTGGCAATGCCCTAGTATTGCACGCCTCGAACGCGTCCGCCTGAGCCTCTCCAAAAGAGCCCACTACCGGGTGCGTGGGTGGTGTCCTGTTCGATCGTCTCGCTTTTGGATCGAACAAATAAAAAGGCAGCGCAGAACCGCACGCTGCCTTTTGCCAATCGTCAAACCAATCTACTGGCCATTTGCCTTCAGAAGCATGCGAGTGCCGCTATCCAGCCGGACGTTGCTGCTGCTGGACTTTATCATCGACCCAGTAACTGTCGAGCCCGAAGCCACAGACGACAATGTGAGGCCGGGCATGCCGACCACGCCCTGGCTGGTGGAGGTCAACCCGCCCGCCGCGTTTGTGGCAGTGTTTGCGCCAGCCACATTGCCAGTATGCAAAGTCGACCCCGCAGCGCTGCCCGTCGAGTTCACAACGCCACCGGCAGTCGAACCGACTCCACCCGCCAGCCCGCCGCGAGAGCCAACCGCGCCAGAACCGGAGCCTCTTGCCATGCCGCCGGCATTCCCACCCATCATGGCGGAATCATCCGCCACCGCCGCAGAGGCCGCAGACTCTGAACTGCCGACTGCCTGGATTGCGAACGATACTGGCATCTGCGAGCCGTCCTTCAGGATGGCATGGTCAAAGGCGATGCCGAGTTGCGATTCGTCCTGCCCTTTGCCCCGCGCCTGAGCTTGCGTCACTTTGCCGACGACCCTCGAACCCCTGGGCAGCACAACTTTGCCGTCCGATTTCACGTCCTCGGTGGTCTTCGCGA
This sequence comes from Terriglobales bacterium, assembly GCA_035260505.1. Lineage (GTDB taxonomy): Bacteria > Acidobacteriota > Terriglobia > Terriglobales > Acidobacteriaceae > Acidiflorens. The sequence goes on along the minus strand of DATFVD010000240.1, from coordinate 1,763 downwards.
TGACTTCGTCGCCGGGCTTGTTCTTGCGAACATCTACTGGTTTGGTCAGCTCGGCCTGTACCGTGCTGCCGGACTGCAACTGGCTTGCGCTTGCCAGCTGCGCACTGCCGTGCTTGCCGGAGGCGTTCGCTTGCGAGGCCGCCTCGGCCGAGCTGGTCGAACTTGCCTGCGCTCCCGACTTGTCCGCAGAGGCAGAAGTATTCTGCGACGCCGAGCCGCCGGCTTGCACACCGGCGGAACTCTGCGCCAGACAGACAGCCGACAGCAAAACTGCTAACAGGAATGAAACGACGGTTCTCTTCATGGAGCCTCCGAAGAACTGTAATTAGTTTTGAAGGTCAAAATATCGGGACAAGACTAAATCTGAATTCCCGAAGGATTAAGATGCAGACTATGTTCCAGCAGCTGCCAGAGAAAACGCTTTGATGTAAGTAGATGATAGGCAATGATTTGCGGGTCGCAGAATCGCTCGCTAACACATGGCCACCGCGTAAAATCGCGCCAGTTTCAGGCAGGAGTTACACAATCTGCAAAGCGTTACTCACCTGGGGACAGCGTCGCAAACCCCGAGGCTCCGCAAAAAAGGTGGACCGCGTTCTGCCTCCAGCCGCGAAGCGGCGATACAGGAAAGCCCGGCACGTCAGTGCCGGGTTCGGCAGCGTCCCTCACATAGGATAGCGGAAACACTCAACCGCATGGTCGTTCACCAACCCCGTGGCCTGCATGAAGGCATAGCAGATGGTCGAACCGACGAAGTTGAAGCCGCGTTTCTTCAGATCCTTGCTCATCGCGTCCGATTCAGGAGTGCTCGCCGGAATTCCCTTCCCCAACCGCCAGGCGTTCACTCGCGGCTTGCCACCGACAAACTGCCAGATGTAGCCGTCGAACGAGCCGAATTCCTTTTGCACATCGAGAAATGCCTTGGCGTTCCGTATCGCCGAAGCCACCTTCAGCCGGTTGCGGACAATCCCCTCATCGCGCAGCAGTCGCTGTGTTTTTCGCTGGTCGTAGCGCGCGATTGTTTTCGCGTCGAACCCGTCAAAGGCCGCGCGATAATTTTCGCGCTTCCGCAGAATCGTGTCCCAACTAAGCCCGGCTTGCGCGCCCTCCAGAATCAGGAACTCGAACAGAACGCGGTCGTCATGCTGCGGGACGCCCCATTCGCGGTCGTGATAGAGAATCGAGAGATCGTTGCTTGCCCAGGTGCAGCGAACGACAGTTTTCCATCGTCTTGATTTTATACGCTATTAGCGTATGATTGGTAAAGTACGCTAATGGCGTATGGAGCGGCTCCGATGGAGTTCATTGAAGCGCCCGCATTTACCCATCTCTTGGCCCGGTACCTGGACGACGAGCAGTACCGGAGCCTCCAGGCCACGCTGGCCAATACGCCGGAACTGGGAGACGTGATTCCCGGTACTGGCGGATTCCGCAAGCTGCGTTGGGCCGACGTTCGACGAGGCAAAGGTCGTCGGGGTGGACTTCGGTGATCTACTACTGGTTTGACGGCCAAAATCAAGTCTGGCTTATGACCGTTTATGACAAGAACGAAGCCGTCGATCTCACGCCAGAGCAAAGAAAAACACTGAAGACGGCGATCGACGCCGAAAAGAAATTTCGGGGACGGAGATAAGGACAGCGGCGATGGCAAACAAACGGAATCTATTCGACGAACTGATGGAAGGTGTGGCGGCCATGAAGGGGCATCGCGCCGGGAAAATCACCCTGCGGAGCTATAAAATCGAGCCCCGTGCGCTGCCCGA
>DATFVD010000239.1:0-10871 GCA_035260505.1 Terriglobales bacterium | reverse complement strand
AAAGACGAAACGCGATTAATAAAGCTGGTGTATATGTTTCTCTCCTACCAGCCCCGGTTGTCTGACGAGGGTCTCGACTATTCCACTTTGCACGAATTGCGAGCGGTACGAGATCCGCAGTGCGATGAGTCGCTGGCTCAGATCACGACCGGCCAGACGGGAGACTGGCGCCAGAATCATCCCCAGCTCAAATACTCGGCCGCGGCGCCACCGCTCAACCTGTCGCGGCACAAGAGTCCGCTACCCTGCTACGTTACGAATGCCGAGGATTACACCAGGCCGGTTCACGACGAATCAGAACCCCAGGAACCACCCCTGCCCATTCTGAGCCCGCATCCTTGAGTTCTGTAGGTGCGCCTCACAGGATAGTCAATAGTAGCTTCGCGGCGGGTGGTCCGTTTCGCGCTTTTCTATCTTCCCGCCGAGATGTGGGACACGTCGTCCATCGGGAACTGGTCGTGGGTGATGCCCTCTTCAATTCTGGAAGGCGACGAAAAGTCAACACTGCCGCGGGGGCCGCGTTACCGGGGACGAACCTTCGCGGTCATTGGCATGCGCGGGCATGCTGAGGGCGCGCTCCATTCGCGGACGACGGAGAACAGCATCGCGGCCGCGAAGAAGGCAAAAACCAGAGTGCGCGAGCGCATCATCATTGTGTATCATGACGCGTGACAACCGATCTGGCAAGCGCTCAACTTCTCCTCTTAGGGATGGAGATGAATCGAGCCCTATGAGACAGCGCCGCTCGGTTACTTATCGCGTCTTTCTTCATCAAATGAAATGATGCCCCCGAGAACTGAAGCAAACATCACGAAGGCTACCGAGCCATATCTGCAAGTGGGCTTGATCTGCGCCGATCGCGACGGCAATCGCATTCGCATCGACCGCGTCGATCGCAACACAGGAACACTTTCCTACCATTTTCTGAACGACGAACTGCGTGTGCAGGAAGGTGTTCAGGAGCGCCGCATCGAGCAATTCCTTGCGGAAGGTTGGTACATGGCCGCTCCAGGAAGATCGCTGTGACAGTTCGCTGGAGAGCAGCGGTGAGCTGTGGCGGCACAGTTTCTCAACAGTCCGGCACTCGTCCTTAGCCCGTACCAATCTTCCAGACGGGCTTCCAACGTCTGATAATGGAACTGTGTTCACATCTGCAAGAATCTATCTGCCCTCTCCCGGTGCAGCGCACTTCACGGCTGCACGACCTCCTTAACGACACCGGAAGCACTGCCGGTAAAGTTGGTGGTTGCTGGGTAGGTGGCCGTCAGCTTGTGTGTTCCGGCAGTAAAAGAAGTCGTAAAAGTGGCGGTTCCTGTGTTGTCGAGCGGAACGGAGGCCGCCAGTACGGTAGTTCCGTCCTTAAAGATGACACTCCCGACAGGAACCAAGCCTGTAGGCGAGGATACTGTCGCCGTCAGGGTCACATTATCGCCTGCATGAGGCGACGACGGGACGACGCTCAGCGCGGTAGTTGTGCCCGCCTTAAGAACGGATACTTTCACTACCGCTTTGCTGCCACCGAGATTGGCGTCTCCGGGATAGGCTGCGGCTATTGAATGCGGCCCGGCGTTCAGCGAAGTAGTGCTGAAGGTGGCAGTGCCGCCGGCGAGAGTGCCGGAACCAATCGCAACAGTGCCATTGCTGAACGCAACCGTTTCACCATCGGGCGGGGGTCCGACGGCCGAAGTCACAGTAGCGGTGAATGTCAACGTGTCTCCGTACGTGGAGGAGGTCCGGCTTGAGGTCAGCGTTGTCGTCGTGGGTTGCTTCTCAACAGTTAATTTAACTGCCAATGAATGGATCAACTGGCCATTGAAACCGGTTATTGTCAGGGTACGAGTACCCAAGAGGGTCGTGGGAGTGGTTGTCACGTTGAGGACGGTACCGGCACCGGTGGAAGGGTTAGGAGAAAGGAATCCCGATGCACCTGAGGGTAGACCCTTCAACGTAAAGCCTACAGGGTCTGCGAATCCGCCCGAGCGTGTGATGTTGATTGTAAAGGTGGTACTTTGCCCGCGGATCACCGTTTGGGCTGTCGGAACAGCGGACAGCGCGAAGTCGGGCGGCACGTTGACGACGAGTGTCACCGTGGCCGTGTGAGTTAGGCTGCCGCTCACCCCGGTAATCGTCAAGAGATAGCTGCCCGCAGGAGTGGTCCCAGCTGTAGTGACCGTCAGCGTCGAAGAGTTGGTGGTGGGATTTGGACTGAAAGAACCGGCTGCACCAGACGGTAACCCGCTGGCGTTTAAGTTTACCGGCCCGTTAAATCCCGCTAAACCAGTGATGGTCACGGTGTACGAGGTGGCCTGTCCCTGGACTACGGTTCGACTTCCCGGTGAGCCGGAAAGAGCAAAATCAGGTGCTACAAACTGAGCAGTTACGCTGGTCGGGCCAGACATAACCACGGTTGTGGAGGCGGAGGAAGGATTCGCAACCGGTCCAGTCCAAGTAGAGAATACGTAACCAGCGTCGGCGGTGGCGAGCAGACTCACTGTCGAGCCGCCAGGGAAATAACTTCCCGAAGCGGGAGAAACCGTTCCATGTCCCGAAGACACTCCCGTCGTCAACTGGTACTCCATATGGAAATTGGCCGTATAGGTCGTGTCGGAGGTTGGGGCGGTGATGGAATGGCTAATCGCACCGGCGTCGCTCCAGTTATCCCAAACGGATTGGACACCGGTGGTACCGGGCTGGGGTGAGCTGGTTGCAATGGTGTGCGTGCTGCCCTGATCAAACGAAAACGTCTGGGCGCTGGTGTAACTGGTGCCATCTACAGAAAAGCTCAGACTGGCAGGCGCGGTTCCGACCGTGACGTTGACCGTTGGGTGGGTGGTAACGGCAGGCAATAACTGGGCCTGCTGGTCTCCGGAGAAATTGTCACGGGAGACGATCATCACCCCGAGAGCCGGGGAGTTCGGCCATTCGGCAGCGTTGATAGAAAGAGGAACGCCCACGCTGGAGTTAGGGGCTACTGAGGCGAACGCCGCTGTGCTTATCGAATTGGTAAAAGCATTGAACCTCGCAGGTCCCGCTATGGTGTCGGTGTCTGAGCCAAAGCGATCAAAACTTTCGGCGGAATAGGAGCAGCGGGGATTACCGGAAGTCAGGCCCACGCTAGCAGCAAGAACTGGCAGCAAAACGGTGGACCCGTCATCGGGCGCCGCGGCGAAGTAATCGGCAAAGTACTTGTTCGTAGCAAGATTGTGGACAACCGCCGCTATCTGGCCACTATAGGCGCCGGTAGTGAACAACCCGTAGTCGTAAGAGAAGACGCCGTAATCCGGCAGGCCGTCGCCGTTTACGTCCAACAGGATGTCAACTTCTTTAGTGCCAGCGTAGGACCACGCTTTGAAGGTATTGATCGCGAACACCAACACTTGGCCGCTACCGCTTGCGTAGGATTTGGCGCCGACGGCTCGCAAACCCACGGAACCCAAGCTGCTGTTGCTTCCGCTAAGCCCCCACTCGTAGAAGTCAGCCGTACCTGTGATCGAGGACGAGAGATTTGTGACTTGGGCTGTGGTCGATGTGTTCCGGAAGGGGCCGAAATCGCTTCCAATGGTGGAATTGATCTTGGAGCGCGCCCGCGGCAGAAAATAATAGGGAATGTTCAGGGGCACGCCGGCATTGTCGCCGGGCGTGGCGGGAGCCAGCGTGATCAGTCCAGAAACGTCCCGGAACGCAGTCGAGTCGCCGCTCGTCGCCACTGGGACGGCCAAGCTGACAGGCAGGGTGGCAACCCCGCCCGGCGAAAGTCCCAGAGACGATGAAACATTCACCGAATGCGGGGATGAACCTGTACTGGGCTGAGATGTTACGTTGAAGTTGACAGGTTGGTTGCTTAAATTGTGAACCGTGATGTTGCCAGACGGCTGAAAGTCAGCGGAAGACTCAGCCAGCCCGAGGCTGAGACTTCCAGCGCCATTGTCACCCTGGGCGTCGGTTGACGTAAGCGTGGCGGGATAGGGTTGCACCAGTCCGCTTCCGCCAATCCGTGGGAGAAAACTCGTGATCTGAGTGGGATCGGCGGTATTGACGATGGCGAGCCTGACATCATCAGCAGTCCATGTAGGATGAGCCTGCAGGGCTAGTGCCGCCACACCCGCGACGTGAGGGGCGGCCATGGATGTCCCTGAAAACATGGTCCCGGCTGTGCCGGTGCCCATGGCGGTCGAAACGATACTAACTCCAGGCGCGGTGATATCAGGTTTTAGGCTCGCGTCGCCGATACGGGGTCCTGTCGAGGTGAAGGATGCAAATTGCCGAAAGCTGGGATTGTTATTGGTGCTGTTCGAGAGCGTTGCGGAAGCCGCTCCAGCCATGGCTGTGCCGTCCGACTGAAGTACTCCTATAAAAGGTATGCTCACCCCGTTGATGGGACCCTCCAGTGCCGGAAGTCCGGCACCGTTGTTGATCATGGCAACCGCCGCCGCCCCATGCTTGGATCCGAAGATGGCCCGGTTTATGCGGGCGCAAGTGCCCCGCGCGGTGACGACGAGCTTGCCCTGGATGACCGAATCCTGGTATTCGCTCTCATTGCAGCCGAGCGAAATGGTTCCATTTCCATTCCGGAGAACGACAATCGGCAGGGAAGTTCCGTCGCTGAAGATGGCCTCGTTGGAATTCTGCGCAACGAGAGTTGATCCGGTGGAAAGCGCAAGATTAACGCCGGGGAAAGAAGAATGCGATTCCATGGCCGCAGTGCTGATCACCAAATCGGCGGCCGCCGGGGACCCCGTGATATAGGGAATATTTCCAGCGTTGCCGGCAGAGGCGATCACAATAATGCCGGCTTTCTCTGCATTGGTGGCAGCTAGAGAGTCGGCGGAGTCCTTGGTGCCGAAGGACGAACCCAACGACATGCTTATGACATTCACGTTAGCCTGCACCGCCATGTCGAGGGCGTCCACCACGACAAGGGTCGAACCCGAGCAGCCAAATACGCGGAAAGAGTAAATATTGGCGGCGGGCGCCACCCCGGGACCGATCAGAAAGGTATTGCCAGGAGTAGTCGCGTCATATGGTCCCGGGTAAGTCGTGCCATTAGCCAATACACCGAATCCTGCGGCGGTGCCCGCAACATGGCTGCCATGCCCGTTGCAGTCCAGCGGATTAGGATCGGGTACCGGCGTGTAGTGCGCCGGATCAGTCGAGCCGGCGTCATAGGCGTCGCCTACCAGGTCATACCCTCCCTTCACCTTTGGGGCGCCTGAACCAAACAGAGTTGGATCCGCGGCCACTGTGCTGGCAGCGGCGGCGGCATTGAATGCTGCCACCGTACCCGGCCCGCCGAAGTTCGCGTGGGTGTAGTCGATGCCGGTATCGAGAATTGCTATTTTGATTCCTTCGCCGTGAAGACCCGGCGTGCTTCCCCACACCAGGGGAGCGCCGATAAACGGCACACTGGTGGCGTTGTCGAGGGTATGAATCTGGACGCGCCTAACCGCCACAACGCCAGGCAACCGGGAGAGAGCAGGGATCTGATCCTCAGTAGTTAGAACCTTAATGCCGTTAAGGGCGTACTGAAGCTTAGACAGCACCTTCGCGCCGTGAGCTTGGATGAGGGGTACGAGGGCGTCTTGTTTGGTACGAAGTTGCCGTGCGATCGCCTTTTCACTGGCCACCGGGACGTGCTTGCCGGGCGCTCGTCCGCGAACCACGGCGATAGGTTCGCCGGCAAGTTCGAGCACCACGACTGCAGTATTTTTCTTCGTCTGCCGGGCGTCCGGTATCGCTTGAGAGCTGTTCGGAGTTCGAACGAAGCGGTCCTCGGGACTCGTCGATTGACCGTAAGAACCTCGAGAATAAGTAGATAAGAGGAAAGCGAAGGACATGAGGACAAAACTGGTGGAAGTCCAGAGGCTGCGGCGCCCAAACGGACGCACGATGGAATGCATTGAGGCTCCTTGGGGGGAAGGGTAGCCATTATTGCTGGTTTTCTTTTAATGTCAAATGAAATCGCCGAGCGGACATATTCTGATCAGGGAAACTCCGGCACTTCTTCTGGCCTTACGAGGGGCTCAGAACCCCTTCCTGAAAGGCACTCCGCACCAGCGCCAGCGTGGTTAGGTCGTTATGTGTAGGGGCCATCGGTGTGAACTTCCGAGCCGCCTGCAGCATGTTCAGGCACAGCTCGCGGGCGCTGACCACGGTCGCACACTGAAAGTTTTGCTTCACACCGTCGAGCCCAAATTCCGCATCCTCGCGATCCGGGTCGACACAGTCCGCTTCGACAATTCCGCGCGAGACAACCAGAAGAGCTGAGCCCGGCATAAGGTGACAGGTAGCCGCACTCTGCATCGTGTGCGAGAACAGGCCCAGCGGCAGCCCGGTCGCTTCGAGCAGCGTGATTCCAGTGTGGTCTCGAAGCAGTCCAGGCGTGTGGCCCGCATTGGCATAGCACACCGTCCCCAGCTCTTCGTTATAACAACCGATGAACGCCGGACAACTGCGAACGCCGCCACGCAAAATGGTAAGGTTCATCGCGTTGCACAGCTCGATCATGGCGGTGGTCTCGTTGAAGTCGTCTCCGGAGAGAAGCTCGGGTGCCAGGCTTCGGAACGTCTTCTGCACCGCGATCAGGATTTCACGCGTGTCCGCTCGCAGGCCGGCGATGTCGAGCAGCACGAACAGCATGCGCGACGGCCCCACCCGCAGGAACTCGTAGAAATCGCCGGCCACACGCTGGCCGCTATACACCGCGGCAATCTCGGCATGACGCAGCACTGGCGCATCGCAATGGAGCGGATCGATCAGAGGCGCTGCCACTTCATCCAGCTTGAACAGCGAGCGCCAGAAACCCGTCGGTTGTAACTTGAGTTCCCGAACGTCAGCCCGGTCCGTCATAGCGCGACTCCCGAAACACCGGTGCCAGGCGTCGGATGAAAGGACGAAATCCGCGGCAAAAGCAAACTCTGCTGGAAAACGAAGCTAAGACGAGGAATCTGCACCTGCCTAGGTAATCGGCAGATTGCCTCGATTCTTTACTGGCACTGTCTTAGAGTACCGGATCGCGCCTAATGCGGTAAATAGCCGGACTCCATCGGCAGTTTGCCATCCACCCTCACAACGACCACGCGATCGGTGATCGATCGCTCTTCCACGAATCCAATCGCGCCCGAAGTGGACGCCACCGCGTCGATTACATCCGCGTCCGTTCCCACCGTCCGGATCGAGTCTCTATGCAAGGCGAGCAGCGCTTTCACCTCCGCCGCGCTCATCTTGTTCAGATGTTGCAGCGTGGTGATCTCGTCCGCTGAGGAGCTGTGTAACACCAGCACCACGTTTCTTCCGTCGGGCCACTTCTTCACTTCGCCTTTGACGATCTTGGCCAAATGAGCGGAAGTCACGTTCTGAACCTTGTTGTCCTTATTCACGACGACCGCCATGTGGTGCGCAAAACAGGGAGTCAGCGATGACATTACCCACGCACATAGAAAGAGAATCCGTGGATATTTCATTGCCTCAGGTTACTCTCGCTGTCCGGGATTCTAGTCAACAAATTGTCAAAAGCACGGGAGGAACCAGTCTCGTAACAGGTTCGCCCGTTTCACAATACCGTGTTCAGAACCCCATGATGTTGTATCCGCAATCCACATGAATAATCTCGCCCGTAATGCCGGAACTCGCATCGGAGGCGAGAAACACCCCGGTGCTCCCCACCTCGCTGACTTCAACATTGCGTTGCAGAGGCGCACGCTCGGCGTGCGAACGCAACATATCTCCCAGACCGGAGATGCCGCGCGCCGCCAGTGTCTTGATCGGCCCCGCCGAAATCGCGTTGACCCGGATCTTCCGCCGTCCCAGATCCTGCGCCAGATACCGCACGGTACACTCGAGCGCCGCCTTGGCCACGCCCATGACGTTATAGTGCAGCACAACTTTTTCCGCGCCGTAGTAAGTCATGGTGATGACGCTGCCGCCTTCTTCCATCAGCGGCGCCGCCGCCCGGCACACGGCGATCAGTGAATACACGCTCACGTCATGCGCCACACGAAAGCCCTCGCGCGTAGTGTTCACGAAATCGCCCTTCAACTCGTCAGCCGGAGCGAACGCCACGCTGTGCACCACCGTGTGCAGTTTTCCGTAGCGAGCCTTCAGTTTGTCGAACAGCTGCGCGATTTCTTCGTCCTTCGAAACATCGCACATGAAAGCTTCCGCGCCCGGCAGCGACAGAATCAGATCCTTCGCCTCCATCTCCATCCGCTCGTTCTGATAGGTGATGGCAAGGTTAGCCCCCGCTGCGTGCAGCCCTTGCGCAATCGCCCATGCGATCGAGCGCTTGTTCGCCACTCCGAAGACGACCGCCGTCCGGCCTTTCAAGTCCTCAACCATGAGAAACGCTCCTGGTACGAAGTCAATAAGAATAGCAGGGGATGAAGTTCCCTATGACGCCGTCCCCTGTGTTCCCCTGTGTCCCCTGTGGTGAAAGCCCTTCTCGGCGAACGCAACAAATATGCAGCACTACTCCGCCGCCGCAGCCACAGCCTTTTGAGCACGGATAGGCCAGCAGGCGCTGCCAAACGCGACCGCATACACCGCAGCAATCACGCCAAATCCCGCCGCCAGGCTGATCCGCGACGCGATCCACCCCACCGCCAGCCCCAGCGCCACTTGTAAAAAAGTTCCAAAGAAATAGAAAGTGTTCTGCACGCGTCCCATAAACTGCGGAGGCACTTGCTCCATCAGGCCGGTATTCATGGCCACGCCGCTGACGCCCCGAGCCGATCCCATCAGCCCGTACAGCACGACCGCCAGAGCCAGCCAAGGCGAAAACGGCGACAGCGCCATCGTAAAAGTCAGCAGCAGCATCGAGAGCGCAATCGAAATGCGAGCCCCCATCCGCGTAATCAGCGCCGGAGCATAAAGAGCGCTCAGGAACGCGCCCACTCCCCATCCCCCATTCAACCATCCGTAGCCGGTCGCGCCGGCGTGAAAGACGCGATCGCTGAGCGGCGCCGTGACCACCACTCCCGTCATCATCGCGCCCAAAAACAACGCCCAACTCGTTCCCAGGAAAACAACACTAGGGTGCTCGCGCAGAAAAACCAGCCCTTCGCGCATCTCGCGCAAGAAGCGTCCGACTGCGGTTTCCGCCGCCTCCAGATCGTGTCGAAGTTCGACGACCCGCGGCACCACATGCCGCCCCTGGCGCACCGCGAAGTAACAAGAAAAAGAAATAACATAAGTGCTCACGTCGATGAGCAGCACGCCGCCGAGCCCAATGTGTTCATAGACAAATCCAACAATCGCTCCGGCAATCAGCCAGCCGCCTTGAATCCCCGCCAGCAGAAATGTATTCGACTGCACGAACTCGCCCTCGGGAGTTAATTCCTGAATCAGCGCCGTGATCGTCGGCCAGAACATCCAGAAGCCCGCCGCCACCAGCGTATTCATCAGGTAGAGTTCCCACACCCGCACGCGATGAAGGAAGGCCAGCACCGTGACCGCAAGAATGACGACCGCGCGCCCTGCATCCAGCCACATCACCAGCCGCCGCCGGTCTTCGCGATCGATAATGACGCCGGTGAAGGGAAGCATCAGCATGGCCGGAATCGTTTGCAGCGCGGCAAACGTGCCCAAAGCCATCTCAGAGTGAGTGCGCTGCAAGATCGTCCAGGCCACCGCGGCGGAGTTCATCCCGCTGCCCAGCATGGAGATCACGTTCGCCACAAACACAAATCGCAGCGAGCGTTTGTGCAGAATGGAGCGCATCATTCGAATCTAACATGGAGGGCTTTGGGCTTTTAGCTGTCAGCTTCTGATGCCGACAGTTTGCCGGACCGGTTCTAGAAGTGAGGTAACGGTGTCCCGTTCAGCGTGGCTTGGATCACAGTACCCGCGTACGCCAGGTCCACCGATACCGGGGTAGTGAAGATCATTGACCCTCGCCAGCTTTCCGGAGCCTCCAGGTGGACGCCGGTGAAGACGACGAACCCCTTGCCGGATTGGCCTTCGGTGATCGCCGGCGTGCCATCGGGAAATTTGGCGACAACCGCGCCCCACCCTGAAAGCTGGGGACCGTCCTGCCAGTACACATCCAGTGGAGCGCTGCCAGGCAAGGAGATCAGTACCGGCTCCACATGAATCCCCTTGTTTTCATCGGCGTAAAAGTTGAACCACACGCCCGAAGTGAGATCCACGCCGTTGTAAATGGAATATCCCCCAAAGAAAGCTCCCGCACAAATTCCGAGGTAATGCAGGCCATAGTCTTCGACCGCGCCTCGGATCACCGATGAGGTTTCTCCAGTGAGACTCTCACCGATCGTGATCGAGTTCCCGCCGGGGACGATCATCAGCTTGTATCCTCCCAGCTGTTGTTCGCTCATTGCATTCAGTTGACCGGAGTCCGCAGTTTTATAGCCGACACCCAGAGTGCCGAGAACCGCTTCGACCGCCGCGACATCTGACGACGAAGTGCCTGTTCCGTTGAAGAGAAGCACAGGTTCTGCCGCGGGTATCGGAGGTGGTAACCCCGCACCCGCCTGTTGCCCACTTTGAGATCCACACCCAGTGAAGGTGAGCAACGCCACCAGTGAAGCGACCACGAGGATCAAGCGCGGTGTGATCGCAGCGCGACTAGTACAAAAACGCACAAAATTGGTCTCGGATAGGCCAGTGCATTCATTATACTGCTGCCAAGGGAAGTCAAAGGCACGGCCGAATGTCCAGGGCCATTGTCAGAGCCAACTTCCTAGTTCTCACTCTCCACCGGCGCCGCCCTCAGAGCCTATTCGTGTCGTAAAGCCTCGATCGGATCCAGCCGCGACGCGCGCAGGGCCGGGACCATTCCGCTAATCAATCCCACAAAGCCGAGAATCAGCGTGGACGCGATCAGCGTTGCTGGAGCGATGATCAGGCGGATGTCGCCC
>DATFVD010000238.1:0-14882 GCA_035260505.1 Terriglobales bacterium | reverse complement strand
CACCGCGCCTGTGACAGGTGCGCCAACGGCAGAGACGCAGCAACCAAGAGACCGGCGCTGGCGAACACGACCGCCTGCTGGAGTGAACGAACGCGCGGATGATCCACGCTCCGCCCAAACGAGCGGAGCAACAGAATGATGAGCGCGGCGGGAGTTATCATCGCGAGCCAACCCGCCACAGCTCCAGGAATGCCATCGGCATAGTAGCCGACACTGACCACGTAAACTCCGATCGGTCCGGGCGCCGTTCGAGAAGCACGCCATATCTCTTGATGAGGTCGCGAAGGGCCGAAGAGGACGTGCCGAGTTCGCTTGGATAACAGTGGAGAAACAATACGCAGCGCTTGTGAATGACACGGGCGAGTTCGAGTTCTTGCTGCAGCCATTTGAGTTGTTCGGAAGAGATGTCGAACACCTTGGGGTCGTCGGAGGCGAAGGCGTCGAGCGCAAAGAAACGGTAAGACCCGATTTCGAACCGGTAGAAAGGCTCCGGCATCATGAAGTGCAGAAAATTGTGGTGTCTTTTCGGATGAACGTCGTGATCTCCCACAATCGCAAACCAAGGCAATTGGAGCCGATTGAGTCCTTCGCGCACGAGTTCATATTCTTCCGGCCATGACTCGGTTCACTTCTTCCACGAGGGAGAGGAGGTCGTGATGGTTCTGTTCTTGCCGTGTGGTTATGTGTAGATCGCCGAAATGGACCCAGGAAACGATGGCGCTTTGATCGGCTAGCTTCGGCAGGTGGAATTCTGTTCGGATGGATGTCATCGCGCGAAAGCTTCCTTTTCTGTTCTGGATTTGATTTGGGGACCGGATGTTGAACTGGCGGCGGGATCAGAGAGGGTTTCAGGGATGGCGAACCAGAGCAATGCAAAAGCGAGTAGGGCGATCCCCGCCAGTCCCAGAAAAGACACTCGGTACCCGAGGTGCTGAATCAACACCGCACCGATTGTTGTGCTCGCAGCGGCCCCGATGCCAACCATGGTCGCAAGCGATCCAGCAGCTATGTTGAAGCGGCCTGTCCCTTGCGTTCTGTCTTTCACAACCAGGATCGAGACAATGCCGAATATAGCGTTCGCCACCCCATCGAGCGTCTGAATCGCGATTAGAGCTCCCGCAGCATGTGTAAGGGTGTAAAGAACTCCGCGTATGGGAAGAACACCGAAGCCGAGGAGCAAGAGGGGTTTTCGTCCCTTCGCCGCAGCCCGTTTTCCAACCCAAGCCGCAGTGACCGCTATCACGAGCTGCGTCACGATGATGCACGCGGACATAAACGGAGCGGCGGCTTTCGGGCTGCCCTTCGATAGCATCTCGCCCAGCTGCGGCAACATCGCGGCATTGGCCAAGTGAAAAAGAAACGCGGTTGCCAAGAAATAGAGAAGAACGCGGTCCTCGAGGAGGGAAGACAATCCCGTCGCCTTCGTCTGGCCTTGTTCTTGGATAGATCCACGAGCGCGGGCGTAGTCGATCTGGGTGGCATCTACAGCAAAAAGGGACACGGCTGCGGGAATGGCGAGCAACGCGGCAATCACGAAGATCGCGCGGTAACCAAATTTGTAGCTGACAAATGCGATGAGCAGGGCGGTGAAAACGTTCCCGGCGGAATTGAATGCTTGATTCTTCCCAAACTGCTTGTCAAAAGCACCGGCCCCAACAATCCCGAGTGTGATAGCTGCAACTGTGGGCGCGAGAAAAGCTCCTGAACCACCGATAAGGAACTGTGCGGAATATACCGTCATCGAGCTGAGACGCCCCATGAGGAGGAACGCCCCCGCAACTAAAACGCCGAGGTTCGCCCCAAGCAATGCCCGTTTGCGGTGCACTGCGTCGATCACCGCTCCCGCCGGAGTCTGGATCGCGACCGCCACCAAACCGCCGAACGTCAGCGCGTAACCCACACGGCCCGGATTCCATCCGCTCGAAGCAAGATAGGCGGCCAAGAAAGGTCCGAGGCCTGTTTGCACGTCGGCGAGAAAAAAGTTCAGCCATTCGAGCGACCGCAAACTCCTCTGTTTTCCTTGCGTGGCATCGCTCACAGCTCTGCTCTTCGTAGTGTCTTGCTCATCTTTCTTGTCTTTCGTCTCTTCTTTTGTCGATCCGCATTCGAGACCTGTGAGATCGGTAGAACTCTGTAGTTCCTTCCGTTCATGCCGCTCCGAGCGTCACGGCGGGCAGCGGCAGAGCACGCAAAGTAATTCTTCATCGATCGCTCACAGAACCCTCTCATTCATTCGGACAAAACGCACGCCGCTTTCCAATCAACGGTCAGGCACTTGCTGCGTATTTTCAGCGGCATGAGTCAACTGGGTGGTGGGGGAAGGGCCTATGAAACTCAGATAAGCGTCCTGCGGTTGACACAACGTCCGCATTTCGACAGCCTTGGGATTTCAACTGGGCTCACAGACCCCCAGCTGCAGAGAGACAGGTTGGACCTTGGTTTGGCCGTGGGTCGGGACGGTCCATCAAAGGACCTCGCCACGCGGGCTGCAACCTCGCTGCGTGACCTACACGCATTCGTGAACCGATTTCTTTGGAACGAGGAGGGCCATTGAGGTTTGCTCTTTTTCTGTTTGTGATTTTGGTCGCGTGCGTTCCTTTGGGTGCCGCACAGTCGGAGCCGCCAGACGAACCGGAGGCGAACCCCGGTCGTCCTACGGTGTCAACCCCCGCGACTCTCACGCCAGTGGGCTATCTGCAATTTGAAACAGGCTTCCTCGGCGCGAATCATTCACCCGAGTTCTCATCGCGGTACGGTTTTAACGAAGTGATGAAGCTTTCGGTCGCGCCGCGCCTGGAACTGCTGGCATCCGGTGAACCCATAGCTCACTACACCGGTGACGGAAAGACTGCAAACAGCGTGGCGGACGTGTTCTTGGGCGCACAAGCGGTGGCGAGCCTCGGCGGAGGCGCGACGCCCACGGTGGCGGTGAGTTACTTCCACCGTGTGCATGACGGAGGAGCGCCAAAAGTTGATTTTGGGAGCCGCACCAATTCCTTCCTGGTCTTGGCCAGTGCCGATGTGAAGGGATTTCACTACGACGCGAACGCTCTCTTCAATGAATTAAGCGAAGGGCCGGTGCGGAGAGGTCAATTTGGACAGACGCTTTCGATCTCACATCCCATCGTCGGAAAGTTCTCGCTTTCGGGTGAAATCTGGCACTTCACGCAGCCCTTCCTTCGCAGCAATGCCGTTGGGAATCTTTGGGCCTTGGGCTACAGGGCACGAAAAAACCTCGTGCTCGATGCTGGTTTCAACCGAGGGCTGACCAGCACTTCCACGCGCTGGGAGGCGTTCGTGGGCTTCACCTATTTGCTGCCACACCGCCTTTGGTAGGCTCGACTGAACAGCAATCAGATCCGGGCCGAGAGGCATGGATGGCTTGCCATCCTTCCTTGAGAACGAATGGAAGAAGAGTCGGTGCGGCAACTGGGTCCGCCCACCAAATCCCAAAGAGTGCGTTGGCGACGACGCCTGCAAGCGCGATCCACGATAGGTACCCCGCAGAGCGAAGATTCTGCGGCATCAGCTCTGAGGGAAGTGCTTGAAAGTTAGCTTGCCAGTTTCCATTTCTGCTCTGCCAACCAGGGCACGCCGAAGGCCGCCACTACCAACAACGCGATGCCGACGACGCTCGTTCGGGGTTCGTAGTACCCGAGAAGACCAAAAGAAGACGCAGTCGCCACAAACAACAGCGACGGAGAAGAGCAATCCCCCGGCTATGCGAGCAGGTATCTTTTCGGATCGCGCCGTCTCGGTTTCTGTTTGAGAGCGGAATCTCCAAGGAACAACCACTCCCGAAAGCAACTCAATGAGGCTGTCACCGCCGAATCCGAAGAGAGCCGGACTTCGTGCTTTCCAGGCTGCGCCGAGCGCTTTTGCAGCCTTTACAGTCATCCAAGCGATGGTCAGAAACTGTAGTCGTTGTGCGCGAGCCACGAGGTCCGTGGACGAAGTTGACGTGGTGCTGGCCATCAATTTTGCATTTTACGCTCCCGACCCGTTTGCCGCTCGAAGATTACAACAATGGGACTGGTGGACTCGGACGCCCGTTTTGGCTGGCCTCTCCCTCCGCTGCGGCCTAAACGCTCCGCCTACGGCGTCGCAGGCCTTCCTTCCGGGAGTGGCCAGCGAGACTCACACTGTGCTCTAATGACTCAAGCGTCGGCGAGCGAATCAGCTCAGAAACCTATTCCACTTAACATGTAGATAGGACATTTTGTTTTGCCTTTCTTTCTGCCCCGTTTTCTTTGGGGCACGAGAGAGAGCGAAGGGGCGTGGAGTCGCAGGCTAGCGTCTGCATTCTTGGAGGGTGCCCAATGATCCGAGGGAGGTCCCAAGACAGCAGAAGACGCGTAGGCCGGAGCGGAGAGGAATTACCTGAGCGGTGAGCCAAAGAAAATCGGGAAAAGAAAGAAAGCAAGGTCCAAGCTCAGGAACCTCGGAGAGAAAGGAGACCCGGGGAGCGAACCGGTGCGATCGAAGCGTGCGATCGTCGCCGTAGCGAAAGTCACCGATGATGGGGGAGCGCACCGTTGGCGGCCTCAAGCGTATATTACCTTTGTACGGTGTACTAGGAGTTGCGGGCCAATGTTCACAGGTCGGTTTCCTCCTTCGGAAGTCGCCGCAAGAATTGCCGTCTCCCTGGGCATCGGGCTTCTCGTCGGAATCGAAAGGGAGTGGTCGAACAAAGACCTCGGCGTTCGAACCTTCGCCCTCACGGCCCTCCTGGGAACGATCGCGGCTCTATTTTCGTCATCCATGGCCGCCGTGTCGCTCGCCGGGGTTTTCCTGATCGTTATTTTCGCGAACGCTCGCAGCTTGTTGGTAGACCGGTCGCTCGAGGCGACCACTTCGGCCGCCTTGCTCGTGATCTTTGTTCTGGGGGCGCTGGCAGGGCAGGGGCACCTGTTTACGCCTGTCGCGTCAGCGATCCTGATGACCATGTTGCTTGCCTGGAAAGTGGAGCTGCGCCGGTTCGCGGGAGGCTTGCAGCCCGGCGAGATTCGAAGCGCCGTGCTGTTAGGGCTATTGGGACTTGTCGTCTATCCCATTCTCCCCGACCGGTTCGTGGATAAGTGGGAGCTCGTCAACCCGCGACAGACGTGGATAACCGTCATCGTTATCGCCGGGATCGGCTTCGTTAACTACGTTCTTTTGAAGGTATACGGCACGCGAGGCGTTTACATGAGCGGCTTTCTGGGCGGCTTCGTAAATAGCAGCGCCGCGGCGGTGGAGCTGGCCAAGCCGCTCGGTGCTGGTGGCACGTCGTCCGGCGTGGCCGTGGCAGTCCTTTTGTTGACGATCGTCGCCATGTTCGTACGCAACCTGCTGATCCTCGCCCTCTTTTCGCCAAGCGCGGTGCTCACGGCGGCCGGCCCCATTGTCGCCATGACCGTTCTCGCGCTGATCTTCGTGCGGCGCGAGAGGGCGGGAACCCAGGAGGCTCCCGGTGAGATCCATCTCGAGTCTCCCGTCTCGCTCAAGCGCGTGCTGAGCTTTGCCGGGCTGTTTCTGCTGATTCAAATCGTCTCGACGCTCGGTGAACGCTACCTCGGCAAGATTGGTTTCTTGGGAATCAGCGTCCTCGGGGGCTTGGTCAGCAGCGCAAGTACGTCCGCGGCCGCCGCGAACATGGTGGGCCACGGGCAAATGCGGGCGGCACTAGCCGGCTATGGCGTCGTCTTGGCCTCCGTCGCGAGTGCTTTGGTCAATCTGCCGATCATTCATCGCAACGCCCACAATCCCTCTGTGTCACGACGATTGGCGATTTTTACGGTTGCGCTATGCCTGGTTGGTCTCGCTTGCCTCGTTCTCGAGCAATACCACTGGCCCTCCAGAATGTGAATCAGTCCAAGCCACGTCACACTAAAGCCGGGATCAAACGATGCGGATGCCTTATTTCCATTCCTTTCGGAGCTTCCCAGCTTACCGATTCATAGTTCATTGGCACTCCATAGTCCAGCCCAGCCGAGAATGTGCATAGCGGTTTGTCACTCCGATGTTTCCTTTCTTTCGGCAAAGGCAAGAACGGGCAGGGCAAGGATTTGTAACGTCACGGAAAAAATCACCAGAGCCGGAATGGATTTGTCGTACAGCAAACCCATGATGGCGCTACCCACAAACCAGGCAACGCCGAAACCAGTGTCAAAAATCCCGAATGCGGTGCCGCGCTTTTCGGAAGGAACAACGGCGGACAGCACCGCCTTCAAGCAGGAATCCTGGGCTCCCATCCCGATCCCCCAAAGAATCATCCCGACGAGCTCCAGCGTGGTTCCGCGCAAGAAAACCAAAGGTGCAAAAAACCCCGGAACGCCAAACGCCACGACAAGAATGGGCAGGCCCAGCGTGTCCAACAATTTTCCAAGCACCAGGGAAGCCAGCGCGCCCGTCGCCATTGCGACCGCATAGAAAACCGGAACGAGACCCTGGGGAACCGTCCCGGTCTTTTGGAAATGGAAGGCGATCAGAGAAAAGTCAGCAAATCCCGCGGCGATCAATGCTCCAGCGCCCAGATACAGCCAATAAGCTTTCGGAAACGCTCGGGTGGGCGACGGCGGTGCAGATTCTTCCATCTCATGCGGTCGGCGATGGAGGAACCAGGCAACGCAAAGGACGGCCAGGCACAGCAATGCCGAAATCAGCAGCACTGCAAAAGCGTGACGATAGTCACCGTGCCGGTATAAAACGAAAGCCGTAATCAGTGGCCCAAGCGTTGCTCCGGTTTGGTCCAGAGCCTCGTTCAGGCCAAATACCCAACCTTGACCGATGGATTTTCCCGCGTGGGAGAGCATCGCTTCCACGGCGGGCCGGCGGATCACGCGTCCCGTTCGCTCGGCGATGACCAGCGCCGCGGCAAGAGGCCAGTTTCCCGCCAGCGCGAGCGCCGGCACCGCCAGCATGTTGATGGCATATCCAAGAAACGTGATCGCCCAGTATTTCTGGGTCTTGTCCGCGAAATATCCCGAGACGGACCGCAGGCCGTAGCCGACCAGCTCACCGAATCCGGCGACAAAACCTACGACTGCGGCGCTTGCACCCAGGGAACTGAGAAACGGTCCGACAATGCTGCGGGCACCTTCGTAGGTCATGTCCGCGAAGAAGTTCACGATCCCGATGATCAGAACAAACCGGAAAGCGAGTTTTGCTACGTTCTGCTTGTCCATTTGCGGGAGGCAGCCTTTGCGGAGAAACGCGCATCAAGCGACAGCGTTCCGCCGCCAACCAGCAGCAGAAAAATCAGACCCAGCAACATGCTGACGTCCGTGCGGGCTTCGTGCAACGTGCTCCAAAACCCGTTCTTGGTGAGCGTAACGATCTTGGTCGAATACAAAGCGACGCAAATGTCGATGAGAAGAGGAATGGCGGCAAGCCGCGTCATCAGGCCGACCAACAGCAAGGCTCCGCACACAATCTCGACGACGCCCACAAAGGGAGCCATAACCTGCGGCCACGGGATGCCGATCTTCACGAAACGCCCGGCTCCCAGGGAATCGGGAAATAGAAACTTCTGAATGCCTTCAGAAAGGAAAACCCAACCGACGAGAATACGGATCAGCAAGACCGCCTTCGCTGCACGAGCATCCCAGCTAGCGTCAGGGTTGAATACCATTGCTCGATATTTCCACCTTTCCTAAAAGGCGCTAGAAGTAGTTGTCATTTCGGTTTTGTCTGTTGCGTGGCAACACAAGAACGGGACGACTTAGGCTGAGTTGGTTTCGGACCGAAAGCCCGCGCCGTATCGCGCTGTGGCCGATTAGTGCGCGAGAGTTCGCGTTGCCGTGCTAGCTCCTTGACCCCTTGCTCCGCGTACTGCGCGCTCGTCAGCGTTGCGAGGAGAGCTACAACGTCGTCGATCTCTCCTTCACTCAGCGCAAGTGGCTGCATATCTTCATCGAGATAGGGGTCGTTTATCCCATCGCCCTTGTTGTAATGATCCATCACGTCCCACAGCGTCTCTTGCGAGCCGTCGTGAAAATATGGTGCCGTGATAAGCACGTTGCGCAGGTCCGGTGTCTTGAAGGACGCGATGTCAGCGTCTTTCTTGCTAAGGAGAAAGCGGCCGAGCGCCGACATGTTCGTCTGAATGGCAGCGTGATCGATGGCCGTCGCATTCCCCGAATTGATCAGTGTTTCAGCTTGACACGCCAACGCGACCACGTCGTGTCGGATGATGCCTATGCCGATGTTGTGAAAATCGTTGTCTGTGAAGTAGGTGGCGTCCCGATTTTTTTCCGTCAAAGCATGGCATTTATTACAGCGAGCACGCGTATTGAAAAGCTCCCAGCCTCGCTTGGCGGAATCGCTGATTGCATTTTTGTCGCCAGCGACGAAGTGATCAAATGGGGAATCGAATGAAAACTGGGTTCGCTCGTAGGACGCGATGGCACGCACGAGATCGGGGCCGCTAGGCGGGTGGCCGAAGACACTCCGAAACGCCAGTTGGTATTCAGGCAAGGCCGCGATCTGGGCCACAGCGGCATCCAGGCTGGGCTGGCCCATTTCACTTGGATTGGCGATGGGAAGGGCCGCTTGTTCCTCGAGCGTCTTCGCGCGCCCATCCCAGAACTGGGTCTTGTTGTAAAGCGCGTTCAGAACAGTTGGTGAGTTGCGCTGGCCGACGCGGCCTTTGACGCCGATCGAAACGGGCCTCCCGTCAGTGAAAGCGCGCGCTGGGTCGTGGCACGAACTGCAAGCAATGGTTCCATCAACCGACAAGCGACGATCGAAAAAAAGTTTCTGGCCGAGTGCGATTTTCTCAGGAGTCTGCGGATTGTCCGTGGGCACCGCCGCACGAGTAGCCTCGACTGGGACACCCACCTGTTTAATGGATTTGGGCTCTGCCAGTGGACCAGCGGCGGGAACTGGGGATGGCCGGGCTGGCGTTTGCTGCGATGCTTCCACCCTCGCTTCTAAGTTCCAACTTGCTTCTTTGGCGATCTCGCAACCGAGAGTTAGCGCAGCCGCACCTACCAGAAGCGTGGTGCAAAATCGTATTCTGTTTCCAAATCGCATCCGCATGACGCCTCGCCTCCCTGCATTTCCGGGATTGTCGCTGTCCCGGATTAAGACTGGATGCTCCTTCCTGTGCATATAACTGAGAGTCGTTTGAGTTGAATTCCGTTCACACGTAGTCAAAGAGAGTCATAAAGCCAAAGTCCATGTGCAACTGCTGATGGCAGTGGAACAATGTAAGGCCGGGATTATCCGCCGTAAAGTCCACTTGGATTTCTTGGTAGCCGCCGACCATCACAACGTCCTTCATCACACCAGCAGTCGGTATTCCTGCGACATTAGTGAGCTCGAAACTGTGCCGGTGAAGGTGTATGGGATGAATGTCATCGCTGGCATTACGCATACGCAGCCGATACCGCTTGTCCCGTTTCAGGTGGAATGCAGCCGAAACTACCTCGCTAGTCATTGGGTACGCCACGCCATTGATCGTCCATCGATTGAAACCTTCCTCAGCGGCATTGTCTTTGCCGAAGGTCATGGCGAAGGTCTCTTCCGGCGCAGGAGCCGTCGCGCCGGGTTTCGCGAAATGTGTGTAGGTCCACTTGAAAGGGGCGGAAGCACCCCACTGCGCTTTTCCGGCGCGCCCCGCGTACTCTACTACGATCCCCATGCCATGTTGGCGATCGTCGTCATCGAGATCCCCTAGAATCCACACGCCGGGATGGTTCATATGTACGACGGCGGAAACCCGCTCCGCCGTGCCAACCCACAACACTGGAACCGCTGTTGGATTCGGAACGGGATTGCCATCCAGCGCGAGGACCTGAAAGGAATGGCCCGGCAACGCCAGGCTGCGGATCTCCGTAGCGCTTCCGTTCAAGACATGAAACAGGACTCGTTCCCCTTGCTTCACCCGGATCGGCTCTCCATGCCCGAGCATGCGTCCGTTGATCGTAAAGGATCGGTAGCCGACTTCGTACCCGTGCGGCATTCCTTTGGCGAGCGACCCTTTCATTGCGGATTCGCCGGCCGATTCGAGCTCTTTCACTTTCGTCGGTGGAAACAGGAAATCCTGGGCCATGTCCCCGCCTCGACTGAACGATGGTTCGAACTCCTTGAGCACGAGGAATACCTCTTTGTCATAACTCCCCGGCTCATGCTTGGGTTCTATGTAAACCGGCCCGACCTGGCCGCTGTATTGCCCAGCGTAGAGATCGGCGCCGGCACGATTGTGCGTGTGATAGAACCGCAAGCCTGCCGGATTTGGTGTGAACGCAATCCGGCGTTTCCCGTGGGCGGGAATAAAGGGCGTACCTTCCTCGGCGGCGCCGTCCACGTCGACCGGACCTTTCTGACCATGCCAATGCAGCTGTTCAGGCGTATCCGTATCGTTGTAAATGTCGACTGTGACCCGGCGGCCCTCTTGGAAGCGAAGCAACGGCCCGGGAAACTGGCCATTGTACACGGTGGCAGACACGATTCGTTTGGGCGCGATTTCGATGGGCGAGGTCTTAATGTGCAGCGTGTAGTCTGCGTCTTTTTGGTCCTGCAAGCCGGCGCTTTCGCGCGGGCCAAGACCAAAATATGGCAAAGGAAAATTGGCACGCGCAAGTCCTACACCTGCAAGCGCGCCCGCACCTGTGAGCAACTGCCGGCGGAAGATCCTAGACCGATTCATAGGAGTCTCCAATTCAAGAGTTTCGGACGGTGAGCAAGCATCCCGCCAAATAGCTCCTAAACCCGATGCCCGCGACCGCTCACCACCTCCTGCGGATTCGGAGAATGATTGGATGCCCGCCGCAACTTGCTGGTATCGCGTGGATTGTACTCCCGCGGAGGTTGTCGGCTTCGTGCTCTTGTCACGCGGCTGCTCGTATCAGACAGGGTCTTCGTAACAAAGCGGCCTCACCGCGCCAAAAATCGAAGCGCCGGGGGGAACCCGGCGCTCGAAGAAAAGCCAGCACCGTTGAACGGCAACTGGCGGGGGAAAAGTCGAAGGAAAGCTATCACATTTATTCCCGCATGCAGCGAAAACGTCGCCGTCTCCAGGGGTCTTTTGATCGGCAGAATCATTCGATGCTCCCGATCAGTATGGAATGAATTGTGCTGTTGGTAGATTCAGTTTTTAACCTCCTTTGGGTAGAATCTTAGTTGTCGCGCGGATTTTTTCCCTGTCGTCTTCGGTGGATTCCTGTCTTCGCTTCTCCGGCGCCAGATTGTTGCCTCGTCTTCCATGCCTCTGGTATCGTCAGGGCGCCTCATACCACTGTTCAGGGAGCGTCAGGGTCCATGCCAGGACTTTTGAAACGTTTTCTACCGCGCGACGACGATTATTTCCAGCTCTTCGCGAGGCAAGCTGAGAATATTCAGAAGGGCGCGAAAGCTCTTTGTGACTTGCTTTCACGTTACACGGGAGTCTTCGAGCAGGTACAGAGCATTAAAGCAATCGAGCACGCAGGTGATGAGATTGCGCACACCATCATCATGAAGCTCAACCAGACTTTCATTACACCGATTGACCGGGAGGATATCCACGAACTGTGCTCTACGCTCGACGATGTTATTGATTTGATTGACGCCGCGGCTAGTCGTTTCGTGCTTTACCGGGTTAACGCGGTACGAAACGGCACGATCGACCTGGCCAAGGTTCTGCTGGACGCTTGTGGCGAGGTTACCGCGCTGGTGCATTCGATCGAGAACCGGGATGAAGCTCTCAAACACTGCATCGAAATCAATCGCTTTGAGAACGAAAGTGATCGTCTCTGCCGCACACTGATCGCTCAGCTCTTCGATGAAGAGACCGATCCGGTCCAGATAATCAAATGGAAAGAGATTTTTGAGGTCATCGAGACCGCCGTCGACAAGTGCGAAGATGTCGCCAATGTGGTAGAAGGCGTAGTGCTGAAGAGCGCCTGACCACGTGAATCCATTTCATCTCCTACTGGCCGTAATCATACTGACGCTTGCGTTCGAATTTTCGAACGGCTGGCATGACGCGGCGAACTCCATCGCGACAGTCGTCTCTACGAGAGTGCTCACGCCGTTCCGCGCGGTTGCATGGGCAGCGTTTTGGAACTTCGTTGCTGCGTTTGTCTTCGGCACTGCTGTGGCGAAGACGATTGGCAAGGGTCTGGTGCATATCGAGATGGTTGACCAGAAGGTTCTGCTGGCCGGACTCCTGGGGGCGATTGGCTGGAACATTATCACGCTGATTCTGGGGCTCCCTACGAGTTCCTCGCATGCGCTGATGGGCGGCTACGGCGGCGCGGCGGTGGCGAAGGCGGGTTTTGTGGCGCTGATTCCCAGCGGCTGGACCAAGCCGGTGGTGTTCATCTTTCTATCGCCAGTCATTGGGATGTTGATCGGGATGATTGTGACCGTGGCCACAAGTTGGATCGTCCGCAGACAACGTCCGCTGCGGGTCGACCGATGGTTTCGGCGGCTCCAACTTCTTTCCGCCGCGGGTTATAGCCTCGGTCATGGGACGAATGACGCGCAAAAAGGAATGGGCATTATCACTACTGCCCTCGTCGCGGGTGGATTGATGAAGACGTACGACGTCCCCTATTGGGTCATCATTTGCTGCCACTTGGCGATGGGCGGCGGTACGATGGCGGGCGGCTGGCGAATCATAAGGACCATGGGCCAGCGCATTACCAAGCTCACGCCCTTTGGGGGGTTTGCCGCCGAAACAGCCGGTGCCTTGACGCTAATTGCTACTGCGCATTTCGGCATTCCTGTGAGCACGACCCACACGATCACCGGCGCCATCGTCGGCGTGGGTGCCTCGCGGCGCTTGACTGCGGTGCGCTGGGGAGTGACTCGCCGAATCGTACTCGCTTGGGTGCTGACGATTCCCGGCGCGGCTCTGCTTGGAGCCGTTCTCTTTCACGCAGTGCGGTCCTGGGTGAATTGATTCTCTTTAGAGCTCGGACCGCAAAGAGTTGGCCAATTCTTTTCGTGCATAATTCCCAAGAGAGCGCGGAATTCGCGTTACCATACCGAATTCGTTCCAAGACACGGTCATATGGAGCAAGATCGCGGCCAAACCCGGGGGTATCGTTTTAGCGCCCACGCCGAGTTGACAGTCGAGAGTTCGGGCGCTCACGTCACAGCGCGTTTGTGTGAGCTAAGCCGTGAACATTGTTGTCTACACGTACCAAATCCTTCTCCGGTAGGAACAGCAGTTCTTGTGAAAATCTACGCTTGGCCACATTTTTTCCAAATTCATGGCACGATCTGCCAGTGTGATCCCGACTTCGTCGCCGTAGCATTTAGTGAAATTGAACCACGCTACGTCTCAGTGTTAAATGACTGTCTGTTAGAAATAGAACAGAAAGAAAGCAACGGTTAAGCAGCCCTAGCCGGATGCTCACTGAGTTTTCCTCAGGCTCGGCTGAGGAAATTCTTGACTTCGCTGCGTTCCGCGACTAAGAGTCCACTCAGCCCTTCCCATCGACAGGCATCGAGCTGCGGGATGCGGCGAAGAATGCAAAATCACATGGGGCTTAGACACAAGGAGGTAGTCATGTTTGGACGCAGCACGAAGAAAAGCGTTCGATACTGGACCCAGGCCGTGGTCCTTTGGTTTGTGGTTCTGGCCTTCGTGTTCTCGCCTCCTTCACTTGGCGTGAAGGCTGACGATGGCGACGACGGTGGCGGCTTCCGTCACGTGTTTGTGATCATGATGGAAAACACGGGCTTCAATACGTTGATTGGCAATCCCAACGCTCCCTTTACCAATTATTTGGCCGCGACCGCGGGCCTCGCCAGCAACTACTTCGGCGTTGCTCACCCCAGCCAGCCAAATTATATTGCCGCCACTTCCGGCTCCCCGAACGGCGTTACCGGCGACGGTAACATCACGATAGACGTCCAGAACATCGTCGACCAGTTGGAGTCGCACCAGAAGAGTTGGAAGGCCTACATGCAGTCTCTCTCCCTGTGCAACGGCAATCTGCTGGCCAGCTCTTGCGGCAACCAGCTCTACGAGCGCAAGCACAATCCCTTCATTTCCTACCAGGATGTGCAGTCGAGTCCATCCAGGCTGGACAACATTGTGGACTTCGGTCAATTGGCAACCGATTTGGCCAACGACACGGTGCCCGATTATTCCTGGATCAGTCCTGACCAATGTCACGACATGCATGGGCGCGGTGGTGGTGGTGCAAGTGATCCCTGCGACTTCTCGCAGGTTCCGGCGCTGATCGCAGCCGGAGACCTGTTCCTGTCGCAAACGGTCAGCTCCATTGTGAATTCCAAA
The DNA here is from genome assembly GCA_035260505.1 of Terriglobales bacterium. Taxonomy (GTDB): domain Bacteria; phylum Acidobacteriota; class Terriglobia; order Terriglobales; family Acidobacteriaceae; genus Acidiflorens. The sequence goes on along the minus strand of DATFVD010000238.1, from coordinate 664 downwards.
GCTTGGCGCGGAAATTCGGTGATTTTCATCATGTGGGACGAAAGCGATTTCACCGGTACGGGCCCCTCGGGCTTCGGCGACACCAGCGGCTGCTGTGACGCCAACCCGGGCGGTGGACATGTGGTCTCACTTGTATATTCCCGTGACGTTCACCGCGCACACACATCCGGGGATGCATTCAACCATTTCTCCATGCTCGCAACCATTCAGGATGCATGGCATCTTGGGTGTCTCGGGTTCACCTGTGACGCGAAAAATGTAAAGCCAATGACCGATCTGGTCAGACGCGACGACTAACTCAGACACTAGAAGTTTGCGTGACTGCGGCTTAGCATCATTGTCGGCCCGATCAGGTCTGCGTTTCCCAGGAGGGATAATTGCGACAATCGCTGAAGTTTTGCGTGATGACATTGGCTCTGTGCCCGCTAACGGCGAGAGCGCAGGAGAAACTACCACTGAAATTGATCACAACAATTCCGATGCCCGGTTTCACGGGGGATTTCGACCATTTTGGGCTCGACCTGAAGGGCAACCGCTTGTTTCTTGCGTCGGAAGATCAAAAAACGGTTGAAGTGTTTGATCTCCAGACGGGGGCGCGGATGCACAGTATCAAAGGCTTCGGCCAGCCGCTCACGATGACTTACCTACCCGCGTCCAATCGCCT
>DATFVD010000237.1:0-14578 GCA_035260505.1 Terriglobales bacterium | reverse complement strand
CTTGGCCAGCACTTGAACGGCAGCGGCTACCAGCACGAACGCTACGAACAGGCCCACGAGCAGAATCACACTAACAATCAAGCGCGCGATGTGCTGCCGCAGATTTGTCGTCCATCCCGAGGCGAATGCCAGGGCCAGCGGCAGGCCAACAAAAAATGCCAGCGCCAGCCAGGTTGAAACCAGAAACACAATCTGCCACAGAAAGAATCGGCCGCCGGCACGGCGCCATTTGCGCCAGCCCTCGCTGATCGAACATTCCCGTCGGAGAACCGAGTCGAACAGAATGAACCGGAAGACGCTGCTGATGTACAGGAAGACGAATGCCAGGACGAGAAAGGCGAAGATTCCGACCAGGATTAATCCAATGAACTGGCCTATGTGCTGGGAGATCAGTGCGGGGATGTGCGCCCGGTCGAAGGGAGAGAGAACATTCGTGAAGCCCGATGGAAGAAACTCGCCGTCATTCTTGTGCGGGACACGAGGCCAACCGCCGCCGCCGAAGTTTCCGAAATTGCATCCGCCGACATGCAGTTCCGCGGCCAGAATCCCGACCAGGGCCAGGCGAGACCACTGCCCGAAACGGAAACGAGTGAAGAGCTGTTCGCGCGTGTGCTGCAGGGCGGGCTGGACGCAATCAACGGCGGAGACGGGCATTGGATCACCTCGAACCAACGCCGCAAAGGTATCGCGCTGAGACTTGCGGCGTCAATGCAGAACGGGCGAGGGCGCCCGTTGCTCCATTGGAGATAGAGGCAACTTACGGCTCCGCAGAGGCGGGTTGAAGGGAGATGTGCTGAAGCCAGTCGTCGAAATCGCGCAGGGCAAGTTCACATTGCAGGCGATGACGTTCTTTGCGGTCGCGGACCTTGCGGTCCAGGGCGGGGAGAAGGTCAAAGGTTATGTTGGCGGGCTGGAAGTTCTTGCGCTCCGCCTGCGTGATGTAATGGACCAGGGAGCCAAACGCCGTCGCTCGCGGTGGAGGCGCTGGCTCGCCGCCGGTTGCCAGCGCGGCCGCATTTACTCCCGCGATCAGGCCGGTCGCGATTGATTCGACGTAGCCTTCGACTCCGCAAATTTGCCCGGCGAATAGCACATTCGGATGCGCCTTCATTTGTAGCGTAGGGTTCAGCAGAGTCGGCGAGTTGATATAGGTGTTGCGGTGAATCTGTCCGTAGCGCAGAAACCGCGCGCTTTCGAGTCCGGGGATCAAACGCAGCACGCGGGCCTGCTCACCGAATTTCAAGTGATTCTGGAATCCGACCAGGTTGTAAGAATCGGCGCGCAGATTTTCCTGGCGCAATTGCACAGCCGCATAGGGAATTCTGCCAGTGCGCGGGTCTTTAAGCCCGACTGGCTTCATCGGCCCGAAACGCAGCGTATCGCGTCCTCGCCGGGCGATTTCTTCGATGGGCAGACAGCTTTCAAAGTAGTTCAGCTTCTCCCAGTCTTTCTGTTCGACCGATTGCGCCGCGAGCAGTGCGTCGTAGAAAAGGTCGTACTCCTCCTTCGACATTGGACAATTGATGTAGTCGGCCGAGCCTTTGTCATAGCGGGCGGCCAGGTACACTTTGCTCATGTCGATGGAATCGGCTTCGACGATGGGGCTGATCGAATCGTAAAAATAGAGGTTGTGCGGTGACGGGGCTTCGCCCTGCGAAGGGTCGAGATTGGAACTCAAGCGCACGATTTCCTGCGACAACGCATCCGATGTCAGCGGGCCGGTTGCAATAATGGTGAACTGGCCTGGTTCGACTTGCGTGACTTCTTGGCGGCGAATCGTGATGAGCGGTTCGCGGGAAATCGCCTCCGTCACTTTTCGCGAGAACTCGGCTCGGTCTACGGCGAGAGCGTGCCCGGCAGGCACTGCGGTTTCACGGGCAATTTCGAGCAGGCGGGAACTGGCTCGGCGCATTTCTTCCTTTAGCAACCAGGGCGCGGTGTTCTCGCTGTCGGATTTCAGAGAATTGGAGCAAACCAGTTCCGCGAAGTCTTCGGTCTGGTGGGCGGGAGTCGCGCGCCCCGGCCGCATCTCGAATAGTTCAACGGCGACGCCACGCCGGGCACACTGCCACGCGGCTTCCGATCCGGCGAGGCCAGCGCCGATGATTCGGACTCGCGTCACGAAGCCTTCTCCGCCAATTTGCGCAAGCCGTCTCCTGCCAGAAGAACCGTTCGCCAGTCGTCGAGAAAATCGGCGCCCAGCGCCTTATACATTCGTATGGCGGGCTGATTCCAGTTCAACACTTCCCACCGGATGAAAGCGCGGTTTCCCTGCTCTGCGGCACGGGCAACGCAGGCAAAGAGCGCTTTGCCAATTCCACGGCCGCGAAAATCAGGACGGACAAAGAGATCCTCCAGATACAATCCAGCGCCTCGCCAGGTCGAGTAGTAGTTAAAGAAGATCGCGTAGCCTGCGGGCTGCCCTTGCCATTCGGCGATTACGGCACGAAACTGAGGATTGGCGCCGAACCCGTCGCGCGCGATGTCGGCCTCAGTTGTGAGGACTTGATCCGGCTCTTTCTCATAGTCGGCAAGTTCCCAGATCAATCTTCTGAGCAGCGCGGCGTCGGCGATCGTGGCGGCACGAATTGTCAGCATTGGAAGTGAGTGACGAATTCCCTGCGTTTATTATAGAGGGGCATTTGGTGGAGGACACATGGCACGGATCAGTCTGATTGAACCTGCGGGAGCCAGCCCGGAGGTTAAGGAAATTTATGATGGCAAACTGAAGGGTAAGCCGGGCAGCATTCAGAAAGCTCTGGCGCACCGTCCCGCAATGCTCGGCAACTTTCTGGGATTCTATGCGAGCGTGGGGCGTTCGCTTGATCGCAAGCTGTACGAGGCGGTGTATCTGCGAGTCTCACTGATCAACGGGTGCCATTACTGCACGCAGCACCATATCCAGGGGGCAAAGCGCGCTGGACTGACGCCGGAAGAGATGAAGGCTTTGAAGGAGGGGAACTACTCGGGATTTAGCGCGCCCGAGCAAGTTGGGCTGCGCTATGCCGAGAAACTTACCCGCACTCCGGACGGGGCGAGCGACGCTGACTTTGCGGAACTCAAGAAACATTTTTCGGATGAGCAGATTGTTGATCTGCATATGCTGATTGGCGTGGCGAACTTGACCAACCGGGTTACCGGGCCATTGGCGCTGGAAGTGGAGTTTCCGGAAGAAAAGATCTAATAGTCTGATTCTGAGAACGAGGCCGAGCTGCGCTCGGCTGGGACGGACGAATGCGTCCGTCCCTACGTGAGCACTTACAGTATCACGCGCTCGTCTCCTACTCGCCGCGTTACTCGTTCGCGATCCAGATATTCGAGTAGTGGGATGGCATACTTGCGGCTGACTCCTGTCATGTCTTTGAAGCGGGCGACGTCGATTTTCGGCGTACTAGTTTTCAGCGCGGCGATCTTGTGGCGAAGATCCATGAGCGCGCTCTGGTGAAAGACCAGCTCCTCTGAGATCTTGATCAGGACTTTGTCGCGCAAAAGCAGAGTGACAATCTTCTGAGCGCGGATTTTGTCCAGCTTCAGGCCTGCCAGCACTTCTTTCAGCGACGGAACTTTCAGGCCGGCGGAAGCAAATGCCTGCTCGATGATCTTCTTGGATTCAGTTTCTTCGTCTTTCATGACCACGCCGCGGCCGGACAGGTGGACGAGTTCGCCTGCTACTTCCAGTTTTTTTTCTTCCGCTAATTTTTCCAGGACGGAGTAGAACACCTCGGGGCCAAGGTTGATGCGCTCGCGCAGTTCTTCTTTGTTCATCCCAGTTACGAGAGGATTTGCATCGTGAAACTTCTTGAGGGCGCTAAGGACATCCGCCTTTACTTCCGCGAATGCCGCCGGCGCAACGAGCACAGGATTACACCACACGAGGCCAGCTTTGGCCGCCAGCTTCGTCGCTTCTTCTCGCCGGACGTTCATTTCTCCGGGTATATCGTCCAGGCGCAGGCCCATTGCTCCTCGCCGGGCGGCGCGAGCTGCCAGCACTTGTTCCGGAGAACCATCCCGCAAGATCTTGAGAAATGCGATTGCATCTGCGGCGCGTTGCTTGCGAGTCACAGGCGAAGCATCCAGCACGACGCCTCCGCCGATGGTCACTACCGGTGAAAACTGACGCACGATGAAGCGGTCTCCGGGCAGAAGCAACATGGGTTCGGCGAGTCTTAGTTGCGCATACGCTTCGTCTCCGGGCTTCAGCTGTTTCGTGCCATACAGGCGTGCTTCGGCGATCGTTTCCGTCGTGTAGGCATGAAAGTGCACACGGGCGCCGTCTTTGAACGGTTTCGCTGAGGCAAGAAGAGAAAGGAGCGCGTCGACTCGGGACGTGGAACGAAAGGTGTCCGCGGTCGCTAGCGTCATCCCGCGCGCCAGTTCTTCGGTGGAGAGGCCAGCCAGGTTCAGGGCGGTGCGCTGCCCTGCGACGGCGGCTTCGGCGGGCGAACCATGAACTTGGACGCCTCGAACTCGAACGCGCTTGACGGAGGGAAACACTTCGAGTTCTTCTTCTTTGCGGATGGTCCCGGCCACGAGCGTGCCGGTCACGACGGTGCCGAAGCCTTTCATGGTGAAAACTCGGTCGATGGGAAGGCGAGTTATCGCGGCCGAGTTTTTCGCCGTAACCTCGGACGCGACTTTGGCTAGCGCGGATTTCAACTCGTTCAGACCGGCGCCGGTCAACGAGCTTACCGCGACCATCGGCGATTGCGCAGCATCAAGAAACGATCCGCGCACGTAGTCTTCCACTTCCAGTCGCACCACTTCGAGAGTCTCTGCATCTACCGCGTCGGACTTTGTGAGCACGGTGATTCCGCGGCGGATCGCAAGCAGGCGGCAGATGTCGAAGTGTTCGCGAGTTTGCGGCTTGATGCCTTCATCGGCGGCGATCACGAGCAGCACCAGGTCGATGCCGCCGACGCCGGCGAGCATGTTGCGCACAAAGCGCTCGTGACCGGGGACGTCGACGAAACCCACCCGAATCCGGCTCCCATCGGGAGCGGGAAGTTCGAAGTGGGCGAATCCGATGTCGATGGTGATGCCACGCCGCTTTTCCTCTTCGAGGCGGTCGGCATCAATGCCGGTCAGGGCTTTGACCAGCGCCGTTTTTCCGTGATCGATATGTCCGGCGGTGCCGACGATGACGGACTTCATCTGCGACAGTATAGACGTGTGTGGGACGGACACTCTTGTCCGCCGTTTTGATTGCTCTTGGAATTGGCTGTGCTCTCAACTTTCAGAATCAACTTCAAGAGCAGCGGACAAGAGTGTCCGCTCTACACGGGCTTAGCGCCACCTCTTCAGACTGGGCCAGATCTTCGCCAGAGTTCCAAACTTTGCACCACGGCAAATGTAGACCGGAACCTCGCGCTCCAGCGCATACGGGTTGTTGCGCGAAGTGCCGACGAACTCCACATGCTCGAAGAGTTCCTCCAATCGTTTACGGCTGTCGTCGAGCACGATTAAACAATTCCCCGAATAGCCGCGCGGCCCCCACAACCACCACGTCTGATGTCCGCTTAGCGATTGCGGCAGGCCGTATTTTGGGCCGAGGAAATCGATGGCTCCGGCCTGCCCATAGTCTTGCGCGAAAATTCCGCAGTCTTTACGTTCGTCGACGGGAATCTTATTCCAGGCGACCACGACTTGGTCCACAATTTCGTCCCAGCCGAATTGGTCGGCATAGTGCTGGGGTAGCGCCACTCGCATGTGACTGTGCTCACTCCGCGGTACTTTGAGGGGCAGCCGGTCCATGTAAGGAATAAATTGTTCAATCGGGAGAATCGGAACCACTAGCGGCGCAAAGATGGCGCTTCCCGCCACCGAAAGCACCGCGAGAACGGGCTTGAGCCATCGCCATCCCCGGCGGAGACGATCAATGCCGTCGTCGATCACTATGCATCCCATGGCAAGATAGACCGGATAAATCGGAGCGAGGTAATAGTTCTTGCCTTTCAAGACGACGAAGACGGTGAAGGCGACGAGATAGGCAATTCCGAGGAAACGGTAGGGCTTGAGGCGCGGCGCGACCAGCAATGCGATCACGCCCGTGATCCAGAAAACCGCAGAGCCAGGCAGAACGATGAGCATTTGCTGCGAAAAATATTGCCACGGGGAGAGAACGACATCCCGGCCATCCGCCTTGATGTTGCGCATGAGTTCGACGAAAGGCCAGTGGTTGGCGATGTTCCACAGCAAATTCGGCAGAAAAATCAGGAAAGCCGCCGCGCCGCCCAGCCATATCCACTTGTTGACGAGAAATCGCCGCTGTTCGGTCAAGAGCAATCCGATGACAATGGCAAAGCCAAGCACTGCGATCGAATATTTCTCCTGCATACCAATTCCAGCGACCACGCCGAACCAAAGCCAGTAGCGCGGCTGCTCGCGTTTCGCGGCCAAGATCGCGAAATACACGCAGCCCATCCAGAGCAGGGGCTCAAGGCAGTTGCTCGTCAGCAACGATCCATTCGACAGATAGACTGGAGCGATGAGAACCGTCAGCGCCGCCATGCCGACCGCAAAGCGTTTGCCTCCGAGTTCGCGAGCGATCATGGCAGTCAACAGCATCGTCGCCGACATGGCCAGTGCCGGCATCAAACGGATACTGCGCAGAGAATCGCCAAAGATCCCCCGGAAAATCCGGCTCAGAATTGGCACCAATGGCGGCTGGTCAACGTATCCCCATGCGGGATGATTTCCGCAAATGATGTAATCGAACTCGTCGCGAAAGTATCCGTAACGGTTATTGAAAATCATGTGCAGCACGAAGCTGAATGCGGCGATTGCTGCTACGGCCAGCATCCCGTCCTTTGCCCAGGTTTGCTCGACAGGGGGATGCGCCGGTAATTCGTTTGCGATCTCGTTCATTAGTGGGCGGAAGCATAGCGAAGAAGGCGGCAATTGTCACTGTTCTTCGCCGATTTCTGTCCATTTGAACAAAATCCACATGCGAAAAATTACTTGAGATGCGACAATAAAGATTCCCGATGATCACCTCTGCGATCACTCCTATTGTCATTACGCCGGAGATGATCCGGGAGCACGGCCTCACCCCGGAAGAATTCGAAAAAATCAAGCAGTTGCTCGGCGGACGCGAGCCTACGCGGACCGAGCTTGGCATCTTCAGCGTGATGTGGAGCGAGCACTGCTCTTATAAATCGTCGCGGGTTCACCTGAAGCGGTTGCCGACGCGCAGCAAGCTGGTCGTGCAGGGGCCGGGAGAAAACGCGGGCATCGTTGACATTGGCGACGGCTGGGCCTGCGCGTTCAAAATCGAGTCGCACAATCATCCGTCGTTTATCGAACCATTTCAGGGGGCGGCCACGGGCGTCGGCGGAATTCTGCGCGACATTTTCACCATGGGCGCGCGGCCGGTGGCGGTGATGGACTCGCTTCGGTTTGGACCCATTCAGGCTGCTGGGAATGCGGGCGGGGGCGCCGGCGCCACACAAGCGGAGATTCACAAGAATCACTCTGTTATGGAAGGCGTGGTCTCTGGCGTCGCTTCTTACGGCAACTGTTTTGGCGTTCCGAATCTTGGCGGCGAGGTGAAATTCGAGTCTTGCTACTCCGGCAATCCGCTGGTGAACGCGTTTGCTCTTGGGCTGGTCCGCCGCGATCAGATTTTTTACGGGCGCGCTTCGGGCGAAGGAAATCCCGTAATTTATGTAGGCTCGAAGACTGGACGCGACGGTATCCACGGCGCGACGATGGCGAGCGAGGAGTTCAGCGAAGGGTCGGAAGCGAAGCGGCCGAATGTTCAAGTGGGAGATCCGTTCCTCGAGAAACTGCTGCTCGAAGCCTGCCTGGAAGCGATGCAAACTGGCGCGATCGTTGGAATCCAGGACATGGGCGCTGCGGGGCTGACCTGCTCGACCTGCGAAATGGGCGCGCGTGGCGGCACCGGAGTCGAAATCGAACTTGATCGCGTCCCGCAACGCGAAACCGGCATGACACCTTACGAGATCATGCTCAGCGAGTCGCAGGAGCGCATGCTGCTGGTTGCGCAGAAGGGGCGCGAACAAGAAGTTCTTCGCGTCTTCGAGAAGTGGGGACTGGATGCGGTGGAAATCGGCCGCGTTACTTCCGATGCCAAGATGCGGGTGCTCGAACACGGTGAAGTGGTCGCGGAAATTCCGAACGCCGCGCTCACCGACGACGCGCCGGTGTACAAGCGTCCACTCGCGCGCTGGGAACCGCCGGTCGAGCGGGAAATGCCGGAGTTCGTCAAACTCGGCGCAAGCGGAGATTTCTCGTCCCATCTGAAGCGTTTGCTGGCGAGCCCCAACATTTGCTCGAAGCGGTGGGTCTGGCAGCAGTATGACCACATGGTGCAGACCAACACTGTCGACGCGCCCGGAGCGGGCGATGCTGGTGTTATCCGCATCAAGGGCTCCAATCGCGGACTGGCCATGGCGCTCGACGGCAACAGCCGCTGGTGTTATCTCGATCCACGTTTGGGTGCGATGCATGCGGTCGCCGAAGCTGCGCGCAAAGTGGCATGCGCCGGAGCGACTCCGATCGGCGCTACCAATTGCCTCAACTTCGGCAACCCTGAAAAGCCGCACATCATGTGGCAGTTTTCGCAGGTGATTGACGGAATTACCAAAGCCTGCGAGGAACTGGATACGCCGATTACCGGCGGTAATGTCAGCTTCTACAACGAGACTCTCGGCGAGGGAATTTATCCGACTCCGGTGATTGGGGTGGTGGGAATTCTCGAGGACGTCCACAAAGCTGCGAAGATGCACTTCGCGAAGCCCGGAAGAAAAATCGTCTTGCTGCGCGCGAATGAAGCTGGCGACGCGGTTGACGCCGAGTTGGAGTTTGGCTCGTCCGAGTATGCGAAAGAGATTCTCGGAGCTTTGTGGGGCTATCCGCCCGAGCTGGATATCGAGAAGGAAGCCACGCTGCAACGGGCTCTGGTGGCGATAATCCGGGCGGGGCTGGTCGAGTCCGCTCATGACTGTGCCGATGGCGGGTTGGCTGTGGCGCTGGTGGAGTCGGCGCTGCCGCGCGGAGTGGGGCTCAGCGTCAGATTGCCCGGAAACGAAGCAGCGCCTGAGTTCCTATTGTTTGGAGAAGATGCGAGCCGCGTCGTACTAAGCTGCGACCCAATTCATCTGCCGCGAATCAAACAAGTAGCGGAGGAGTACGACATCTTCGCGGATGTGTTGGGCGAAACGGGATCGGATCGGGTTGAGATTTCGGTGGATGGTAAGCCGGTGATTTCGGCCGGTATCGCGGAATTGCGGGAGGCTTATGAAGGCGCGCTGGAGAGGGCTTTGCGTGCGGAAGCTGGAACGCCGACTGGAGACTGAGGTGGACGGGCGAGACGCCCGTCGCTCCACTAGCAAGGACTGACTGAAGGCTAAGGGCTAAATGCTGAATTCCGACAAATTTCGTGACGAATGCGGGGTGGTCGCGATCCACGCGCATCCCGAGGCCGAGAAGCTTGCCTATCTCGGACTGCATGCCCTCCAACATCGCGGACAGGAATCCGCGGGCATCGTTACCTCGGACGGCGAGCGGTTGCGCCAGCACAAGTCGATGGGGCTGGTCGCGGATATCTTCAGCCATGAAGTGCTGGCTTCGCTGCGCGGTGTTCTGGCCATTGGGCACACGCGATATTCGACGGCCGGCGATTCGGCCCTGCTGAATGCCCAGCCCATCATGGTGCAATCCAGTAAGGGCACGATCGCGATCGCTCATAACGGCAACCTGGTCAATGCGCACGCGATACGCGCGAAGCTGGAGGGCCAGGGGTCGATCTTCCAAACCAACAGCGATACGGAAGTGCTGGTTCACCTGATTGCGCTGTCGCGCGAGCAGACGCTGCCGGATGCCATCGCCGACAGCCTGCGCCGCGTGGAAGGCGCTTTTTCGCTGGTCATGATCAGCCGCGATCGCATCTTCGCTGCCCGCGATCCTCGCGGGTTCCGCCCACTGGCGATGGGACGCATTCCGGCTCTGACTTCCGAGAAAAAGGATACAGTCGTTTTTGCCTCCGAAACCTGCGCCTTTGATTTGCTTGGCGCGACCTACGAACGGGACGTCAAACCCGGAGAACTGGTTATCGTTGGGCCCGAAGGCATCAGCTCGCGTTTTTACTCGCCGTCTCCGGCACAGTCGAGCTGTATCTTTGAACACGTTTATTTTTCGCGTCCGGACAGCCTGGTGTTTGGCCGCTCGGTCGATCAGAGCCGCGACGCCATGGGACGCCAGCTTGCGCGCGAAGCGCCGGTGGATGCCGATATCGTCGTGCCTGTCCCGGATTCCGGCAATACCGCGGCTATCGGATACGCCGCCGAAAGCGGCATTCCTTTTCGCCTTGCCCTGATTCGGAACCACTACGTCGGACGTACTTTCATCGAGCCGCAACAGTCTGTGCGCGACTTCGGGGTGAAGCTGAAGCTGAACGCTGTCAGCAGCCTGCTTGAGGGCAAGCGAGTGATTCTGGTCGACGATTCGATTGTGCGCGGCACCACCAGCAGGAAGATCGTCCGCATGATTCGTAATGCGGGCGCGAAGGAAGTCCACTTGAGGATTTCCTGTCCGCCGACCATCTCGCCCTGCTTCTACGGCGTTGACACACCTTCAAAGAAAGAACTGATCGCCGCAAATAAGACGGTCGATGAGATTCGCGAATTCATCGTCGCCGACTCGCTCGCCTATCTCTCGCTGGAAGGTCTTAAGAAAGCCTGCGCGGATGGAGAAAAGACGACTTACTGCTCCGCCTGCTATACGGGAAATTACCCAACCAAGATCGACGTGGAAGAGATCCTACCGGCGGGCGCCGCGCGATAGTACCGAGCAGCGAGAGTGAAACTCCGCTCGTCTCTCTGAATTCGGCGCCAGTCTCTCTTTAGTTAGCCTCGCCGCAAAATGCAGATCCCTCACTTCGTTCAGGATGACAACTCCTTGGATTTTCCATGAGGCACTGTGTTTGAGGTTGCAAATTGCAACCTCAAGATTTGCCGAACATTCTGCCGGATCCCTGCACGATTTGTGCAAACTTTGTGCATTTTCTGAGGGCATGCCCTCCGCTTTTCTTCATTTACGGGGTGCAAGGCGAGCCATCCGATGGTATTCTTTTGCGGGCAAGCGGCCTTGCCGGTCGCACTTTTAATGACGAAAGCGTTCTCAATTTTCGGACCCGGTTCCAGGCCTCAGCTTGGTTCTTTCGAGCAGCAGGTGCTGCAAAAGCTTTGGTCGCACGGCAGTGCCACGGTTCGCGAACTGCTTGCTGACGGCAAGATCCGTCAGGCCTATACCACAGTGATGACAACCGCGGACCGTCTCTACAAGAAGGGTTTTCTCGACCGCGTCGCCGAAGGCCGAGCGTTTCGCTATACTCCGCGCCACACTCCCGAAGAGCTGCAACGGGTCGCGGCGTTCGAGGGTATCCGGCAATTGCTGGGGTCTGGCGACGCTTCGTCATTGCCGCTTTCGTATCTGGTGGAAGCGCTTAGCGCCCACGACGCGCAACTGCTGGATGAGCTTCAACTCCTGGTCGAACGGAAGCGCCGCGAACTCAAAATCCGGGAAATTAACGATCGAAAAAATAACGACCGGGAGCGACGCTGATGTTTGCGCTGCGCGGAATCGCCGTCTCGCTCACTTTCTTCGTTCTGCTCTACTGTCTGCTCTCGGCGCTCGTGGCAGTCGCGTGGCGCGCGCTGCAATTGCTGCATGCAAAGGAAAAGAGCCTGGCTGGTTTGCTCTTCGCGTTGCGGGTTCTTCCGTTAGTGGCTTCCGCTGTCATTACATTTGTTTTTGTCGTGCCGTCGTTTCAGTTGCTGGAACCCCGCTCGATTAATGTTGATGAGGGTATTGGTGCGATGCCGTTCGCGCTGGGCGTTTGCGCTCTGCTGCTGATTGCCTGCGGCTGCTTCCGCGTGATCACCGCCCAGACCAGGACTTCTCGGGTGGTGGCTCGCTGGCTGGAAGGCGCCCATCCTCTGAATGTGGATGCCAGTGCGCAAACCGTGACGTTTTGCTCCAGACACGAGGCTCCACCACTCACGCTGGTGGGTGTCCGCCGACCGAGAGTGCTGGTTTCGGAAGCTACGGTTGCGCTTCTGAGTCATGACGAACTGCACATCGCGCTCAAGCATGAGCTCGCCCACATGCGGTCTCGCGACAATCTGAAGAAACTCGTCTTCCGTTTTTGTCCTTTCCCCGGCATGGCGAGGCTGGAGAGTGCCTGGTCCCAAACCGCGGAACTGGCCGCGGATGATGCCGCCGTTTTGAATCTGAACGACGCCGTTGACCTGGCCGCGGCGCTGGTCAAACTCTCCCGCCTGGTTCCCGTCGATGCCGCTCCGGTCTGCACCGTGGGCTTCGTGACCGGATCGATCAGCGCACGCGTGGCGCGCCTGCTCGCCTGGAATGAAGCCGAAGCCGGCAAAGCTCACCACCTGCGAATCCGCCGGTGGTACCTTATTCCGCCCGTTCTCGTGGCGCTCTTTTTTGTCTTTGTCAGCTACGGTCCGACTCTGGCACTGACGCATAAAGTTACAGAATGGCTTGTCCGCTAGATTCTCCTGCCCTGCCTGCAGAGTGTTCTTCTCGCCAATCATTTTGATACCACTATCGCTGGTAGTAGGTGGCGTGTCCGGTTACTCTCGGTGAGCTAGTCTGCTTCGCCGCGCAGGCAACTTCCCCTGGCAAGTCTGAAGAGCGGCGATCTCTTTGTTCGCCGGAGGGCCTTTTCATGCGCGCCAGGTTTTCATGCCCCGAAACACGCAGATTGAGTTCGCTCATTCACGCGGTTATTTTCTCGATTTTTCTGTTGATCCTCGTCTCTGCTCCTTCGCTCATGCGCGCGCAGAATCCGAATGGCGCGCTTCGAGGAGAGGTTCAGGACGCGAGCGCCGCGCGAGTGCCGCATGCCCAGGTCATCGTCGAGTCAAACACATCCTCCATGACTCGCCAGGCAACGGCGGATGAGCGGGGAGAATTCCGCATTGAAGGCCTGCTGCCGGGTTCTTATCGCGTTACTGTGACGGCCAAAGACTTTAACCAGGCCAGTGCAAATGTGGACGTTGCTGTCAGCCTGGTGCGCGATATCATCGTCACGCTCAAACCGGAGAGCGGGCGCGAGACGGTGAATGTGCGGAGCAATGCCTCGTCGATTACGACCGAGTCGATCGACACGGCGAGCGCGGTACACCAGGGAGTAGTCAGCAGCCATGACCTGGAAACTCTTCCGCTCGCGGCGCGCAGCTTCGCCAACATTGCTTACCTCGTGCCGGGAACTCAACCCGTCGAGCCTTCCGATCCCACGAAGGCGCGTATCACCGCTGTCTCAACTGGGGGAAGCTCCGGCTTGAACAACGAGCTGTCCGTCGACGGCGCCGATAACTCCGACGATTGGATTGGCGGCTTCCTGCAAAACTTCTCGACCGATGGCATTCAGGAATTTGCGGTGCGTACGGCGAATGAAGATGCTGACACCGGCGGGACCACTGCCGGGTCGGTCGTGATCACTACCAAGCACGGCACCAACGAGTGGCACGGCGACGCGGCTTTCTACGGGCGCGCGGCATCGCTTAATGCGCGCTTCCCGATTGAGAATCCGGCGCCCGATCCCAAGCAGCCGTTTTCGCGGGAGAACTACGTGGGCACGCTCGGTGGGCCGCTCGTGAAAAACAAGTTGTGGGTCTTCGGATCATTTGAGCATGTCCATGAAAATGCCAGCATTGCGTACAGCCCTGCGAGCACCGCACAATTCGATGCGCTGGCGCAGTTGGCCGCGGATGACCTGATTCCTGGTGTTTCTTCCATCGCTGTCCCGCGAAACGTTCCTGTGCCTTTCCGCGATTACATCGGGTCGCTGCGCTTTGACTGGGCGCAGTCTTCGAAGTCGCAATGGTTTCTGCGAACTTCCGAAGACAGCTACCTCACGCGCAATGCCCTGGTGCAGCAGGCAACGCTGCCTTCTACCGGACTGACCACGCATAACAACTACTGGAACGCAGTGGTCAGCAATACGTATGCTTTCAGTCCGACGTGGCTCGGCACTCTGGTGCTCGATGCCAGCCTCCTGCACCTCACCCAGACGCGTAACTCGAATCTAGGCTTCGCGCTGGCATTTCCCTTCAGTTCCACAGCGCTGACGGTTTCCGGATTCGAAACTTTCGGCGACAACCAGTTCGCCACTCCCATCACTTTGTTTCCGACGCTGCGCAATCAGGAGAAGTACCAAGCTCGCTACGACCTGAGCCGGGCTACCGGGGATCATTCGCTCAAGTTCGGCGTCAACTTCATCCACGAGCCGGTGCTGGGCGGGGCGTTCGCGGCCACGGACGAGACCTTCATTCAATACATCAACAACCCGGACCACTATGCAGATCCCAGCCACACCGGCGAGTTCTACTTCAGTCCACAGTGCGAGGCCGGCGAGCCGCCGGATGGCTCGACTTGTACTTTTACTCCCGCCGGCGACGGGCGCTTCTCGCAAAACGTTCAGAGACTCGGACTTTACGCTCAGGATTCCTGGCGAGTTACGCACCAGCTCACGGTTAACTACGGACTGCGTTATCAGACGACCTTTGGATTGTTCACCGCTTCAGGCCGC
>DATFVD010000236.1:0-3503 GCA_035260505.1 Terriglobales bacterium | reverse complement strand
CTGTTTCCGCATTCGCGCACCATGCTGGAGCCGGATTCGATTGAAGAAGAACGGAGGCTTTGCTACGTCGGTATGACGCGCGCCATGGACACGCTGATTTTGTCACGAGCCGTATATCGCCGGCGCTATGGAACGGATATGCCGGAGGCGAGTGTGCCGTCGCGATTCCTGGAAGAAGTTCCGCCACAGTTGGTGGAAGAACTGGGCGGATCGCGTCAGCGGGCCTCGTCAGCCGGTTTTTCGCGGACGGGTGCCCCTTCGACTGGCGGTCAGGGCAGGTCCGTGCTACATCGACAGCGAGCCGAGCCTACCCACTATTCCTATGAAGACGAAGACCAGAGTGCCGCATGGAACCCGGCTCGGGTCAAGCCGAAGACGGCGGCTCCGCTCGCGAACTACAACTCCATCGACAATATCGCCGAGTTTTTTGCCTCACGGGGCAAGAAGTTCCATGTTCCGAAAATGTTGTCCGAGGAGCCGAAAGGCCGGCGGGGATTCCGTCCCGGGCAGAAGGTCAAGCACCCCAAATATGGCGAGGGGACCGTGTTTCAGCGCGAAGGAGATGGGGAAGAAGCCAAGATTACGGTACAATTCCCTCGCTTCGGTTTGAAGAAGCTGGTCGAGAAGTACGCGCAACTGGAGAAAGCGTAAGCACCGCCGACGGCGAAGATTGTGCGCGGGGCACCCCGTGCGACGTAAGAGAGCTACGTACAACTACGAGTCCAGGGAGAAATTGGGATGAGCAAGATTAGTCGGTTAGGTTTGTTGTTCATAGTGGCGATATTGGTGGCATCGCCGGTTTTCGGACAAGGTAAGCAGCCGAAAGTTTTGCGGCGGCCGCCAGCGGTTGCGGAAGCAGGGACGGACACGGCGAAGCCCAAGACGCCAGACGGCAGTGGTGCTTCTTACGTCCTCGATGGCCTGCCCATGTACCTTGCGCTCCACCACGACACGGAAGTCGGCACAAATAAGCCGGTGGATATTTTTATGTTAGTGATTGAGATGCAGATCATGAACTCGGACGGGAACCTTGAGCCGGTGGGTCTCCAGATTCACAACTATTACACGAGGTACGTCCAGGACCCAAAAAATGCGTTCAATCCGAATGACGCGCACGACTGCAGGAGATGGTTCTATCTGCAGAACCGGGCGATGAAAATGCGCAATCCGAAATTAGAGACGTGGCCGTATATCGAGATGGTGACGGCGGTGGGCGCACGAACGATTCAAACCAACGAAGACGGTCAAGTGTGGTGGAGCGACGATATACAATGCTGGGGATCATCGGACCGTTTCCCGCCCTTTTGAGGGAACAGCTGTTCCGCCATAGTCGTCGCGCAATACCGTCGCTGGACCAGAAACTCCAGGACCACAATCTCCGGAGCCGGTTAAACTAAAAACCAGAGGAAACGAACTGCAATCATGGCAAACACAAAAAAACTAGCCAAGGACGAACGTAAGAAAACCAAGCGAGCCGCTCGCAAGAAGATCAAAGCGGAAAAACCGAAGAAGCCCCGCGATTACGCGCGCGGATCGAAGAAGCGCAAGGTGAAAAAACTGGTACGCGGTCAGGCGAAACGGTAAGCCGTTATTCGGAGCCGTGAGCAGTCGCCGGGCATGGGCCAGCGTCCATGCCCGACTCCTGCTGTGAGGAGACAACGAACTCTTGCCGCAATCAACCACTGAGCCACCAGCCAGCGTCATTCGCACCTCCAACAGCCAGGCGCTGTGCTGCAAGTCCATCGACAAACTGATCTCTGACTCGGAGCACCCCGCAACCCGGCTCAGTAAGACGCTGGGGCCGTGGTCGCTGACGGCGCTCGGCATCGGCGCCATCATCGGTTCGGGAATCTTCGTTCTTACAGGGACGGCGGCGGCCGGAGAATATTTCCAGGCGCCCTCCATCCTGCATGCGCAGGCGCTCGACCTGATTGTGAATTTCCTGCGAACCGGCAGCTTCGCAGGGGCGCTCATGCATGGCCGTCCGCCTGCCGGGCCTTCCATTGCAATTTCGTTTTTCCTGGTTGCAATCGCCTGCAGTTTTGCCGGCTTGTGCTACGCCGAACTTGCCTCGATGATTCCCATCGCCGGCAGCGCCTATACGTACTCCTACGCGACGCTCGGCGAAATTTTTGCCTGGATCATCGGCTGGGACCTGATTCTCGAATATGTAGTCAGCAACGTAGCCGTGGCGGTGGGTTTTGCGGGCTATACGAAAGCGCAACTGGCGGCGTTCGGCGTCAATTTGCCGGACAAATGGGCAAGTCCGGTCTGGGCCGGCGGGCAATGGACGGGCGCTTACTTCAATCTTCCGGGATTCCTGATCGTGTTTATTCTCACGCTCCTCCTCGTGCGCGGAGTGAAGGAGTCGGCCGGGACGAACAACATCATGGTGATGGTCAAGATCGGCGCCATCCTCACTTTCCTGGTAGTGGGTGGAATGCTGGTGAAGCCCGCCAACTGGACGCCCTTCGCGCCTTCAGGATTCGCCGGAATGGTCACCGGAGGGGCAATCGTCTTCTTCACCTACATCGGATTCGATTCCGTCTCAACCGCCGCTGAGGAGTCGCGCAATCCGCAAAAAGATTTGCCCTTCGGAATCATCATGTCGCTGATTGTCTGCACGCTGCTATACGTCGGTGTCGCTTTAGTGCTGCTCGGCATGATGAAATACACGACCTTCGTTTCCGGAGAAGCCGCCGAAGCCCCCGTCGCGTATGCAATGAAGTATCTCGGAGTGCACCCGTTCTTCCGGTCGGTGATCGTGATCGGCGCCCTGACGGGGATGATCTCTTCATTACTGGTATTTCAGTACGGGCAGGCGCGAATCTGGTATGCCATGTCTCGAGACGGCCTATTGCCGAAGTTGTTCTCCGCCGTGCATCCAAAATATAAGACGCCGCACTGGTCCACATGGATCGCCTGTTTTGCCGTGGGAATTCCCGCCGGGCTCGTGGATATTGGAGATGCCGCTGACCTCGCCAATATCGGGACGCTGTTTGCCTTCGTGCTGGTTTCGCTGGGAGTGATTCTTCTGCGACGCAAGCAACCCGATCGCAAGCGGGCGTTCCGCGTGCCTTTTGTGCCGTGGTTCCCGGTGATCTCAGTCATTTTGTGCGGCGGGCTGATGTTCGGGCTCACGCTGATTACCTGGCTGCGCTTCGTGATCTGGCTGGCGCTTGGCTTGCTCATTTACGTTTTCTACAGCCGGCATCATAGCGAGTTCTGCAAGACAAAGTAATCGCGCGATCCTTTAGAATCGTGGCATGCCGTCGGAGCCCTCCAGTTTTATCCTCTCGCTGCCGAAGGCCGAACTCCATCTGCATCTCGAAGGCTCAATCGAACCGACCACGCTGCTCGAGCTGCGGCAGCGTCACGGGATGGCAGGCGCCTCGCTCGCCGAAGTGGAGCAGCTCTACAACTACAAAGACTTCGCGGGTTTCCTCACGGCTTTCAAGGATGTGACGGGACATCTCCGCACGCCAGACGACTACGAACTCATT
>DATFVD010000235.1:0-10368 GCA_035260505.1 Terriglobales bacterium | reverse complement strand
GACGGACGAACCGTTGTCTATGCGCGAGGCAGTGAAGCCAATAGCGCTGGGGAAATCGCCGATCCGACCAGCAACGTTGAAAAGCGAGTGCAGCAGGTATGGGCGGCGGATGTGGACAAGGGCGAGCCTCGTCTGCTCGGGGACATGGGCTGCGATGAGGAGGGATGCGAGGACATCCAGATATCTCCGAACGGCGAGTTCGCGGTGTGGGCGGCGAAGAAGCAGATATGGATCGCACCAATGTCGGGCAACGGCGATGCAAAGGCCAAAGCCAAAGCGCTGACCTTCGCGCGAGGCAACAACTCGCAGCCCAGGTGGTCGCCCGACGGGAAGAAGATTGCGTTCGTCAGCGACCGGGCTGATCATAGCTTTGTCGTCATTTACGAATTTGGCCGCAACACGCTGCGCTACCTCACGCCCAGCGCCGATCGGGATCTTTATCCGCGCTGGTCGCCGGACGGCAGCCATCTCGCCTTCGTGCGGCTGGTGGGGAAGCAGATGAAGCAGCCCGTGATTCCGCAGGCGCCGCTACTTTGGGCAATCTGGATCTATGATGTCGCCGCCGATTCGGGGCGCGAGCTATGGAAGAGCGGTCTAGGACTGGATGATTCGCTCCCGCAGCTAACCGAAGACGGGTCGTTTCACTTTGCCGCAAAGAATCGCGTCATTTTTTCTTCCGAACAAGATGGATGGAACCATCTCTATTCGGTTGCGACGTCCGGGGGGGCTGCCACGCTGCTGACGCCGGGGAAATTTGAGACCGAAGATGTTGCGTTGAGCGCAGACAAAACCTCCGTCATTTTCTCCTCCAACCAGAATGATGTTGATCCTTTAGACATAGACCGCCGCCATCTGTGGCGCGTCGGCGTTGAAGGCGGCACACCGGAGGCGCTGACTCACGGCGAGACGATGGAGTGGACGCCACTCGAACTCGCAGGGAAAGTAGTGTGCCTGGGTTCGACGGCCACGACGCCGGCGATGCCGTATGTCGTCAATTCACACGGAAGGGAGATGATCGCAAAAAACGCGCTGCCGGCAGAGTTTCCCTCGGCCCAACTAGTCACACCGAAACAGGTAATCTTCAAAGCCATCGACGGCTGGGAAATCCACGGGCAGTTGTTCGAGCCAAAGGTGGAGGGAGGTGCGCATCGCCAGTCTGCCGCGCTGATCTTCATCCATGGTGGATCGATCCGCCAGATGATGCTCGGCTTCCACTACATGGACTACTACCACAACGCTTACGCGATGAATCAGTATCTGGCGAGCCGTGGATATGTGGTGCTGTCGGTTAACTATCGGACAGGAATTATGTATGGGCGACACTTTCGCGAACCGAAAGACGGAGGCCCGCGCGGCGGCGTCGAGTACAAGGATATTGTGGCGGCGGGAAAATATTTGCAGGGCCTGCCGCATGTAGACGCGAAGAGAATCGGGCTCTGGGGCGGATCCTACGGCGGCTACCTCACCGCCATGGGGCTAGCTCATGATTCCAATCTATTTGTCGCGGGAGTCGATTTCCATGGTGTGCACGACTGGTCGGCATTCAAGGAAGAGTTTCCGGCGGATGCGCCCGATCGTGAAGACGCGGTCAAGCTGGCCTTTCAGTCGTCACCGAATGCGGCGATTGCCACGTGGAGGTCACCGGTGCTGCTCATTCAAGGGGACGACGATCGCAATGTTGATTTCTCCCAGACGGTCGATCTGTTGCAGCGCTTGCGCAGTCAAAAGGTGCATGTCGAGGAACTGATATTCCCCGATGAGATTCACGGATTCCTGTTGTGGAAGAGCTGGATTCGGGCATACGGCGCGACGGAGGAGTTCTTTGGCAGGGAGATGAAGTAAACATCGCTACGCTGCCACGCCGCGTATATTGCATAAAAAAAGAGGAGCACCGAAGGTTCCGGTGCTCCTTTTCCATTCATGAATCGTGACGTGCGATCAGGGAGCCATAGCCTTCTGATTGTTGATGACATCGAAAGCATCTTTCGCTAGCGCCTGAGTGGCGGAACTGGAATACCAGACCGTCCCGCCAGCATTGGAGAGGCTGGAAGAAACGGCTAGCATCTGCGACACAGTGAGTTGTGTTGCGCCGCCGAAGGCATTGATCGAGCTACCCACCGTTCCGGTGCAGGTTCCCACTCCGGTACCGGCCGTGTCTTTCATCACACAAACGTGGGTAAGATCAACGGAAACATTGCCAAGCGGCGCTGGAGCGCTGATGGTGTTTCCGCCGAGCGCCGGGTCGCTGAAATAGACATTCAACGCCGTGGCTAGCGCCTGCATCTTCAGGTCGGCGAGAACCGACGAACTGCTCACACTGAAGACCCCCGTCACGTAACTCTGTACTTGTGAGCAGGAAGCGGTGGGCGAGAGATCCTGGAAAGGAGCGTCGTTCAATAGCCAGGTTCCTGCGTTGCATACACCAGCGGTGGAGGCACTGTGCAGGATCAAGCCACGACCCTGGTACAAAGCCCAGAATCCTGCAGACTTTGCGCCACTCTTGATCGATGTGCAGAGGGTGATGGTTTCTGACGACGTCAATGTAGTCGGTGGCAGCGCTGACAGGTTAGGTTCATTGATGCATCCCGACGCCGGGAAATTGAGAGTCGGGTTTTCAAGGAACGTTTTTGTCGCCCAAGGTTTGGCCTGGGTGGCCGTGACCGTGCCGAGCGCCACCGGGGGCTTGCTGTTGAACGACTCGGTCAGCGTCACCGTCTGATTGACGAAATTGGTGGGGCCGGTGAAGGAGAAGCTAGCCGAATTCGTAGCCGAACCGTCGGGAGTAAAGTAGGTGTTCTTGTCCCATGTGGCCGTGGCAGTATCCGTCCCGCTTGGCGGACTGGGGAATGCTGGGTAGGTGCAGTTGTAAGCAACCGGCACGGACTGGCCGGGACCAAGCGTCAGACTGGAACTGCCCGTGAATGAGCATGTACCCACTCCGCTGACCGAATCACCAAGAACGACCGGAATGCTCTCCCAGTCATTGGGATTGGTAACGGTCGCGACCCCGGAGACATGCCAGCCGCTATCCACAAAGCCGGTTTCCCCGACTATCACGTGGGCAACCGGACTTGACGTGTTGATCAGAGTTTTGTTCACGCCTTTTTGGATATTCCAGTTGAATGTGCGCGTGAACTGAGGAGCCGCCGAGACGGCAAGGGTGAGATCGGCGCCTCCGCAGACCTGCACGGAACGCGCTGCGGTCTGAGCGGTTTCGACAATCGTAGCGGTGTTGTTGTAAGTGTTGCAGGTTCCGCTGGGCGCCGCCACGGTGTGAGAGTACTGGAAACTGGCGCTGGCGGGGGCCACCGGAGGATTGGTGGCTGTCACCGTACCGAGGGTGGTGGTGTTGCTATTGAAATTGTCCTGCACGGTGACGGTCTGGTTGACCAAGGTTGATGGGGCTCCGAAAGCATACGTTGCAGTTCCGGACGCTACGCCGTCTGGAGTTCCCATAGCACTGGCGCTCCACGTGGCAGAGGCGGTATTGGTTCCGCTCAGCGCATTCGGAGCCGACGTGTAGGAGCAAACGTAATTGAGGTTGACAGTTTGGCCGGCAGGTACTGTACCGCCGAAACTATCTACCGAGCAGTTGCCCGCATTGTCGATGACATCCGCGACGTTGACGCCGGTGAAGTCTTGCGAGGCATTGGGATTGGTGACGCTGACAACTCCCGAGACCTTCCAATTGCTGTCTTCGACTCCAGTTTGAGCTACGTCGACGGTGTAGTTGAAGGTAACGCTGGTTCCAGCCGTGGTATCTACTGTCGTCTTGTCCACGTTCTTGGTAATGGACCAGTCGTACTTGCGGCTAAAGGTCGCGGTCGCGGTCTTCGAGACTGTGAGATCCTGCGCCTGATGCTTGTTGGCGATCACGACGTTACCGCCGCATGACGGCAGAGTGATTGTCGTCTGCGGAGTGCTGTTCGCCGCATCATAGGTCCAGCCGGTTGCCGGGTCTTCGGTCACGAAGTAGGTGCCGGCAGCCAGATCGGGGACGACGACCGTCTTCGAAGTTCCGTCGGTGGGCCAGTTGAAGGTGAGGGTGGCGGTGGTGACATCATTCGTAGCTGTGGCTGACGTTCTGACGTGGAAGTTGAACGTCTGAGATCCGCCTGACGGAGCGAAATCAATTTTCTTTTGAATGGTAAGAGTGACGCGCGCATCGGTTACGATTTTGACGTCCGCAGAAAACTTTCGCTGCAGTCCAGTGGTGGCGTAATCGGATCCGGTAAGAGTCGCGGTGTCGGCGAGGTCTCCCGAAGTCAGCACCCCCACGCCGCCGGTAAAGTAAATCGTCTTGTTAAACGTGACCGAACCGTTTCCACTCTGGGAGTTTGACGTCCACGAGACGGGACCGGTGGTCTGAGTTCCGGCGATGTAGCTGTTATCGAAGGTTCCAATAGCCGGACTGAACGAATCGGCTGAAAACGCCAGGAGGGAGCCCGTAAGGGTCTCGGTTTCATTGACGATGGAAGAGAGATCGTAGACCTGACCGCCATTATCGGAAACTCCTGTGTTGGCGGCAGCTGTTCCGGGGAACGTGTCGCCTACAACGGGATCGGTGAAAGTCGCGCTTGCAACATCATTGAACTCCGTTGGCCCAACAGGACTCGTTAGCGAAGACGGCGTCAAAGGTACGTTCACACCCTGCGTATTCGGAGCAAGGTTGTTCACGGACCCGGTCTCCGTGCCGATCTGGTTTGTCTGGTTTGCACCGGAATAGATGTTGTCCGTCACGCTGACGTCGAGCGGGCGATGGGTGTTGTTGCTGACTGCAACCGTGCTGCTCACCGAGATGTTGTAGGGATCGGCCGGCAACAACTGCCAACTCACGGTCACCTGGATCGGATTCGAAGTCTGGTTGAGGCTACAAACGTTCGGAAACATGACTTGGCTTGGAGCAGTCTTGGTGACCGCCCAGTCGTGATCGGTATTCTCGACCGCATTCATGGTCTTCGAAACGGAAAAACCCGCGTTCGCGCCAAGCATGATGGGAACATCGGAGTTGTGTCCTTGATAGTTATCGTTCTGGTAGCTCTTGTCGAAGAAATACGAGTGGAGGGAAGCCCCAGGGTTGAGATGGGAGCCAATCGCCAGCCGCTGGTACCAGTCGTACACGCAGGTCGAACTGGCGTACTGGGTGATCGTGAGGTTGCGGAAGATAGTCTGTTGGTCGCCGCCTTGGCCGTTCGTCACCGATGGACCAATGGTTTGCGCGCCCGCCGAAAGAGCCGTACAACTGGCGTCCGAAAGAGAAGGGTTCAACACAGGTACGGAAATGATGTCGTAACCGGCGTCACCGTGGTTAGTCAGATATCCCGCAGCAATGGTGACGCTATAAGTCTCAGGATTTGCCGCCTTCTTTGTCGCAGTGGCGGTAAGGCGGTAGGGAACAAGATCCAGCTCATTCCAGCCTTTGCCAAGTTCACCGCCCGTGTAAGCGGTGTCGGGGCAAATGTACTGCCCGGCATAGGGCGGATTTGAATTGGGAAGAGTGATGCTGCCATCGTTTCTGCACCCTTGAAAACTGTAATTAATACCGCTGGAATCCTGCGCCAGCGCGACGCCTGCCAGTAGCAGGACAAGAACAAGCGGGAAAATATACTTCGCAACCATGCTTCGGCTCATGGTGTATCTCCTAATTCAAGATTCAATGTAGGGGGGAGGACTTACTTTTAAACTTAGCGGCAGACAAACAAATTCTCAGGCGCTAAAAACGTCAGAAATTTTTGGAGACAAAGGAAAATAATCCTGGGGAGGCTTCGTGTTTATATCATCCAGCAGAAGCAGGGTCAATCAAAAGCCGCAGATATTATTTGCTGTCGCAACACATTGCGCTCTGTGAGCAAAATTATGCGTCTTATGAGAGAAGCCTTCACCGGGATTGCTGTGGTCAACGCAAGTGTGAGGAGCAAAGAAGGAACTTAGGAACGAAGCTGAATACAACTTCGTCGTCACCATCATTGTGACTGAAGAGCTTGTCGTATCCTGTCCCAAGTCACTTCCAATGACTCCGGCAACACGCGCGTCTCTCCCACCACGCTTAGAAAGTTAGCGTCGGCGACCCAGCGCGGCAGAATGTGCATGTGGATGTGTCCAACCACGCCGGCGCCCGCGGCTTTTCCGATATTCATGCCGAGATTAATGCCATCGGGTCGATAGAGAGAGCGCAGAACCGTCTCCATGCGCTGGGTCAGGACCATCATCTCGTGGGCGACATCGGTGGGGAGCTTTTGCAATTCGTCGAGGTGGGCGTAGGGCACGGCCATGACGTGACCGTTTGTGTATGGATACGTATTGAGGATGACGTAGCAATGCGTCCCGCGGTGGACGATTCGGGCCTGTTCGTCGGTGTCTTTGGGAGCGTCGCAGAAGATGCACCCCGACTTCTGGGCAGCGCCAGTAACGTATGCGTAGCGCCATGGTGTCCAGAGATGGTCCATGGGGGGAGGGTAGCAGAAGCGGGCAGCGGGGAGCCAATGGCAGTATCCAAGTTCGCTGGTGGAGAGGCGGGCGGCCCGCCCGGCTGGACGGGCGAGGCGCCCGTCTCTCCATCAGTAACGTGGTAACCGGTTACGAAACATGGCGGGAAGTGTGACGAGTCGATGAATTTTTGGGACCGAGTCTGCAAATGGCCCGTTTCGCGTTTGACACTGTTCCAAAGCGGTTGCTATAGTCGAACTGTCCCTATTGGACGCGGTTTCGAACCAGCTGGAATTGTCCTAGGGTCGTCCGCCAGGTCGGCCTCAACGCAACCTAAAGACCACGCCAGCAGTCCGCTATACCACGTCCCGCATGAGTCGCGCACGAACGCGCCGACACACGATGGCTATGAATCTGTTCGACGACAACGCCCGCAATCTTGAATCCAGTATTGAAACCATGACACCTGCAAACGACAACCACACCGGCGCCTCGGCCGTAATAGACGCTCCCGAGCACGCACAACCGTCCCCTGCGGAACGACTTGCTTCCGCCCCTGAAGTTCATGAAAACGACGCTCATGAAAATGACCGTCCTCAAAACGACACTCCCGACAATTCCGCCCACGAGAATGCCTCGGCCGGCAGTGATGATTTCGCCGCCGCGCTGCAGAGCTTCGAGACGGAAACCGAGGAGTCGGTTGGCGACGACCACGTAATCAAAGGCACCGTGGTGAAGCTGACGGCGACCCATGTCGTCGTCGATATCGGAACGAAATCCGAAGGCATGGTGCTGATTGCGGAAGTTCTCGATCACGAGGGCAAGCCCAAGTTCCAGCCCGGCGACGAGATCGACGTCATGCGAGACAAGGGCGAAACCGAAGAGGGCTACGTCAACCTCTCGCACCTGAAGGCACAGCGGCTGCGGTCGTGGGACGAGATTGAGCGCGCTTACAACGAAAAGAAGCCGATCAAGGGCATCGTCGTGGAGCGCATCAAGGGCGGCCTGACCATCGACATCCAGGGCGCGCGCGCCTTCCTGCCGGGCTCGCAAGTGGACCTGCGTCCGATCCGGAATCTGGACGGTATGAAGGGCCAGACGATGGAAGTCGCCATCATCAAGCTCAACAAAAAGCGCGGCAATATCGTGGTCTCGCGCAAGCAACTTCTGGAAGAAGAGCAGAACGAAAAGCGCGGCAAGACTTTGGAGCATCTGGAAGAAGGCAGCGTCCTCACCGGG
This sequence comes from Terriglobales bacterium, assembly GCA_035260505.1. Classification (GTDB taxonomy): domain Bacteria; phylum Acidobacteriota; class Terriglobia; order Terriglobales; family Acidobacteriaceae; genus Acidiflorens. The sequence goes on along the minus strand of DATFVD010000235.1, from coordinate 2,703 downwards.
ATTGTCAAGAACCTGACCGAGTACGGCGCATTTGTCGATATGGGCGGAATTGACGGGCTGCTGCATATCACCGACATGTCGTGGGGACGTCTGACGCACCCGCGCGATCTGGTAAACGTCGGTGACCAGATTCAGGTGAAAGTCCTGAAGTACGACCAGGACAAACAGCGCGTATCGCTGGGTTTCAAACAGCTCACGCCTGATCCGTGGCTGGATGCGGAGCATCGCTACCCCGTGGGCGCTCACGTTCACGGACGCGTGATCAGCGTCACCGATTACGGAGCTTTCGTCGAACTCGAACAGGGCATCGAAGGACTGGTCCACGTGAGCGAGATGACGTGGTCGAAACGGATGAAGCACCCGTCGAAGCTGGTCAATGTGAACGACGAAGTGGACTGCGTGGTCCTGAGCGTGAATCCGACCGAACGCCGGATATCGCTGGGCATGCGGCAACTCGCGTCCAACCCCTGGGATACGCTGCACGACAAATACCCGGTGGGAGCGACGGTCGAAGGCAGGGTCCGCAATCTGACCGAATTTGGTGCTTTCATTGAAATCGAAGACGGAATCGACGGCCTGGTGCATGTCAGCAACCTGAGCTGGACGACCCGTGTGAAGCATCCCTCCGAAGTGCTGAAGAAGGGCGACAAGGTCAAGGCCATCATCCTGGCCATTGAACCGGACAAGCGTCGCCTTTCGCTCGGCGTGAAGCAGATGCAGCCCGACGTTTGGGATTCATTCTTCGCGCAACATCGCATCGGGGACATCGTGCATGGCAAGATCCTGCGCGTCGCGAACTTCGGAGCATTTGTTGAGATTGCCGAGGGCATCGAAGGTCTGTGTCACAACTCCGAAGCCGTCGATGCAAACGGACAGCCCATGCATCTGGAACCGGGCGGCGAGTTCGACTTCAAGATCATCAAGATGAATCAGGAAGAGAAAAAAGTCGGCCTGAGCATCAAGGCAGTCGGCGAAGAAGCGTCGCGCCAGGAAGTCGAGTCCTATAAGCAGCCGTCCTCATCGTCCTCAAAGAGTACGACGATCGGCGACTTGATCTCGTGGAAGCGGGCCGGCGGGGACAGCAACTAGAACGTGCTAGTGGAGGGACGGGCGCCTCGCCCGTTTCCGCCGGGCGGAGGCGCCCGGCTCTCCACTACCTCATCTAATCTTCTGCAAATTCTGGTAGCTGATTCGAAGACTCTCCATGGCTGGAAGGTCGCCCGAATCGCGCTCGACGAACAGATGCTTCACGCCATTCTTCTCGGCCGCCGCTAAAATCTCCTGCCAGTGAATGGTCCCGGCTCCGACTTCGGTAAAGTGTTCCGCCGCCGCGTCCTTCACCTGTGTAGTTGGGAATCCTGGCTTGCGGTCCTTCAGATGAACCAACTTGATGCGGTTGCCGTACTGTTGAAACATCTGCAGCGGATCACCGCCGGCCTGTGTAATCCAGTAACAATCCATCTCAATGCAGACGAGTTTCGGGTCGCAGCGACTCATCATTGTTTCAAAACCGGTCGTGTCGCCGAAACGCCGGAACTCATAGTTGTGGTTGTGAAATCCGAACTGCATGCCGGCCTGACGAATCTTTTCTGCCCAGACGTTGAACTGATCGGCGGCTCGCTTGTAGCCATCCAGCGTGAACCACATGCCCTCGGGCAACATCGGGCAAATGACATACTCGACCCCGAGCGCCCTCGCGTAGTCGAACTTCGAATCAAGTCCGTCATAGTTGAAGTGCCCGCTGGGGACTTTGAGTCCGTGGTCATCGATCATGCGGCGCAGCTCCGCCGCGGGATGCCCGTAGATATCCCAGTAGGTCTCGACCTCCGTGTAACCGATCTTGCGAACGGCTTCGAGGACGGCGGGAAGATCGCGCGCTGCCTCGTGGCGCACGGTGTAGAGCTGCGCTCCGAGAGAACGAGGCTCTGAGGCAAGAAGTCGGTTAGCGGCGAGCCCGCCCGCAGCCGCAATCGAGAACTGAAGAAACCCGCGCCGGTTGAACATGCGCAGCTCCTAACTACCGCTCGTGTGGTACTGCTCGTGTGGTGACGGGGCTCCGCCCCGTCCGGCGGGGCAGAGCCCCACTACCACACGAGCACACCGCACAGTTATTTCTTGCCGGCACTTTCGTCCGGCACGAGCGCGTAGCTGACGAAGGCAACTTCTTTGCTGTCCGGCGACCATGAGGGCACGTTGATTGTACCTTGGCCTCCGAACAATCTGGCCAGCACGCTGATTTTCGTGTCGCTCACTTTCCCGCCGTTCAAGGACGTGATGCGAAGCATCACATTCTTGTTCTCCGGATGGCCCTTCACGTCCGGCTCGTAGGAAAGAAAGACCATCCAAGCCCCGTCCGGCGAGATGTGCGGGAACCAGTTGTTCCAGTCATCGATGGTGACCTGTTGCTGCTCGCTCCCATCGGCACGCATGCGCCAGATCTGCATGTGCCCGGTGCGCTCCGAATTGAAGTAGATATATTTTCCGTCGGGCGAATACTCCGGGCCGTCATCCAGGCCTTTGGCGGTCGTCAGGCGCGTTTCTTCGCCGCCCGTAACCGGAATCGTGTAGATATCGAATTCGTCGTTGCGCTCTCCCACAAACGCCAGCGTCTTGCCGTCCGGCGACCAGCCGTGCCAGTACGATGGGGATTTCTGGGTGATGCGACGCGGCACCCCTCCCGCGATCGGCACGATGTAAACGATC
>DATFVD010000234.1:0-18710 GCA_035260505.1 Terriglobales bacterium | reverse complement strand
AAATTGGGGGCTTTACGGGCATTGTGGCTCCGGATGAAAAAGTGGTCGAGTTTCTGATTGAGCGCCGGGGCATGAAGCGTGCCGAAATCGAGAAGATGATTGAAGGTCTTGAGAGCGATCCGAATGCCGAATACGCCCAAGTGATCGAACTCGACGCGGCCGAAATCACGCCCATGGTTGCGACTCCGGGCGATCCGGGCAATGGCAAGTACATCCGCGAACTCAAAGCTCACGTGCCGATTGAAATCGCCTATGGTGGAACCTGTACGGCGGGAAAGAACGAAGACATGGACATGTACGCGTCGGTTCTCGCGGATGCGTTGAAGCAAGGCAAGCGAGTTTCGAAAAATGTCGAGTTCTGGATCCAGTTCGGTTCCCAGGAAACGCGCGAGTATTCGAGGCGCAAAGGCTATATCGAGATTTTCGAGAAAGCCGGCGCACACGTGATCGAGCCTAGCTGTGGGGCCTGCATCAATGCGGGGCCGGGAGTTTCGACGCGTCCCGAGCAGATTGTGATCAGCGCGCAGAACCGAAATTTCCCCGGACGCAGCGGGCCGGGGCAGTTGTACCTGGCATCGCCGCTGACCGTGGCCGCCAGTGCGGTGGCTGGGTATATTGTCGAGTACGAGCCCTCGAACGCCAGCGCTGGATCTTAAATCCAAATTTAGTTCGGTACCTGCCCGACCTCCTAAAAATCATCACATCCGGCATGTTCGCGCATCACTGCAAGAGCGCTGAGAGTTTGTGAAATTTGTACGAGGGCATCGATGCACGGCTACGAATCAACATTTGCATCATGGGTGGCCAGCGGCCGCAGTGTACAATGTACCCTAGGGTACATTCAAACGAACGTCTCCAACCTTATAGGCGCCAGGGGAACCGGTCGCTCCGGCGTTGTCCATTCCATTTCTCAGCCAAGAACGCAACAAAGGCGCGCTTTGCCGAATCACGAAAAATAAACCCATGAAAATTCTCCTCTATAACCCCGACAACGGTGTAACCCGTAATTTCATGCCGCACCTGTGGATGTTTCTGCTGCAGGCGCTCACTCCCTCTGGCCATGAAGTGCTGCTGGTGGATGGCAATGCTCAACCGATGGATGAGGCGGGGATCGCACGGTTTGTGCGTGACAATAACATTGGACTAGTCGGCATCGGCGCCATGACCCGAATGATTGCCAAAGCGTATCGCATGGCGGATGCGGTCCGGGCCGTGGGAGTTCCAGTGGTGATGGGCGGACCTCACGTCACCGAGATGGCCGACGAGGCGCTCGGTCGAGATGGCGGGCGGCGCCATGCCGATGCGGTTGCGCTCGGCGAGGCCGATGCTACATGGCCTCGGATTGTTGCAGATGCCGCGCGTGGGCAGCTTAAGGATGTTTATGCTCCGGTGGATGATTTCGGGCAGGAGAGCAAGCCATCGCTGAAGGAATATCCGGTGATTCCATGGCAGTCGATCGATCTTAAACAGTTCAATCTGGTGCCAAAGGCCGCGACTGCGATGCTCCAGAAAATCGGCGAAGGCTGGGGAACGTTCCGCATCATTCCGGTCGAATCCGGGCGCGGTTGCCCATACGGCTGCGAGTTCTGCACCGTGACTGGATTTTTCGGAGATTCGATTCGCTTTCGAACCAATGAGAGTGTGGTGAATGAACTGCTTTTGTTGAAGGCCCGCGCCCGCGGCGAGAAAGGCCAGATGGCGGTTTTCTTCATCGACGATAATTTCGCGATCAACATCAAGCGGACGAAGTCGCTGCTGCGCGACATCATTGCGGCCGGCGCGCAGTGCCACTGGGTGGCGCAGATCTCCGCTAATTTATTGCGCGACGAAGAACTGGTGGATCTGATCGCGGCTTCTGGAGGGAAGTGGATCTTTATCGGAATGGAGTCGATCGACCCGGCCAATCTGAAAGACGTGAACAAGGGATTCAACAAGCCGGGTGAGTATGCGGCGGTGTTGGAGCGGTTGGCGCAACGCAATGTGTACGCCATTACGTCGTTTATTTTTGGCATGGACAATGACACAGTCGGAGCCGCCGAGCGAACTCTGGAACAAGTTCGGACGTGGCCGCCGGGGTTGCCGATCTTTGGACTGCTTACCCCTTTGCCCGCAACTCCGCTGTACAAACGACTGGAGAAAGCCGGGCGTTTGACACGGCCCAAGCATTGGCAGGAGTTTATCCCGTTTGCTATGGCCCACACGCCGTTGAAGATGACCATCGACGAAGCTCATGCCGAAGTGAAGCACAGCTGGGATCAGGCCTATAGTCCGGAGGCGCTGGCGCATGCGGTTGATTCGATGAAAGACCAGCCTCTGGGTTATCGCCTTAATATCTTCATTGCGCGCCTCTGTTTCCGTGGCATCTATTTCCCGATGATGGGCAAAATGGCTTGGGTGAAGGTGATTGCTCAAAATCGGCGAACCATCTTCAAGCTTGTAAGGGAGGGGTTCAAGGCGGGCGCCTGGCGCGGCGCGCCTGCGCGAGTTCCTGCCGTCCCAGTGCCGGCAGTGGAAGCGGCTGAGGCGATCGTACAAGGGGCGGAAGGTTAGCTATTAATTGTTGGCCCGGACCACGGATCCAGATACAGTGAATTTGGATACGAGGTCACCGATGATAGCTCCTCCTCTTTCCGGGAATATCCTTGGTTCAGCTGGCGATGCTTTTGTTGTCGCCGAGTGGCAGGACGCAGGCGGTCCCGCCGGTCCGGCCCGGCTAATCGCACCACTGCACGTTCACCATGGCGACGACGAGGCTTGGTATGTCGTGGAAGGCAGTCTGCGCGTTCTGGTGGGAAAGGACGAGGTCGAAGCCCATGCGGGCTCGGGCGTATTCGTACCTCGGGGAACGTCGCATACCTATTGGAATCCGGGGCCCGGACCAGTGCGGTATCTACTGATCATGACCTCGAATATTTATTGCTTGATTAAGGAAATCCACGCGATGCAAAGCCGAACACCTGACGCCCTGCGAGCGATGTTTGAGAAATATGATTCGACTCTGTTGGACTCGTAGCGCGCAAACTGCACCAATGCTGGGCAGGGCAGGCGGTTGCGCTGACGTCAATTGAAAGCCGCTTATACGCTTTTCGACCTTGGAAAGCTGCTGCTGAGCGGTGCTACCTGTACCGATAGCCGCGTTCTTGCTAAAATCATAAGTTGCATTACCCTCCCTGTGCCCTGAGGAGCTTGAGATTTTATGGCCTACGTAATTGCCGAGCCCTGCATCGGAACGAAAGACACCGCCTGTGTTGACTCCTGTCCGGTAGATTGCATTCATCCCAAGAAGGACTCGGAGAAGTTCGGGACCGAGGAGATGTTGTATATTGATCCCGTGGAATGCATCGACTGCGGCGCCTGCGTTCCGGTTTGTCCGGTCTCGGCCATCTTCGCGCTCGACGATCTTCCAGAAAAGTGGAAAGAGTATACCGAGCGGAATGCGAAGTATTTCGGGCGGTAGAGCGGCTTTCAGCCCTCAGCTATCAGCCTTCAGTAAAGGCGGGTGGCATTTGATTCTCATTGAGTGCCGAAAGCTGACGGCTGACAGTTCCTTCCATTACAATCATTGATTAACCTGTTGACCTTCCATGGCGCTGAAGGAGTCGGAAGCGATCGTTCTGCGCACGTATCCGCTGCGTGAGTCGGATCTGCTGGTTACGCTCTTTACCCGCATGGAAGGCAAGGTGAAAGGCGTGGCGCGCGCGGCCATGAAGTCGAGACGCCGCTTTGGAGGCGCCCTTGAGCCGCTGACGTATGTGCGGGCGTTTTACGACGACCGCGAGCGGCAGGAACTGGCGCGGCTTGATTCCTGTGAAGTGATCGAATCGCCGCTGGCGGGCGAGGTCAGCTATTCGAGGGCAGTGGCTTTGGCGCATGTCGCCGAATTGCTCGACGAGTTGATGCCCGATCGCGAGGCGAGCGACGCGGTTTTTCGTTTGAGCCTCGCGGTTCTGCAGGAGCTACGTGGGCAGGTGTTGTGGATGCCGCTCACCTACTTCGAACTGTGGATGACTCGGCTCATGGGTTTTTTGCCGGAGTTTTCGGAGTGCGTTGTCTGTGGACGGGCATTCGGTGACAGGCCCGACGGCAGCCGGGCGTTCTATCACGCGCTCGCCGACGGGCTGATGTGCCTGGACGACAAGCGTGTGGCGTCGTCGGAACTGTCGTCCGAATCGAGAAAGATTGCGGCGCAGATGTTGCGGTCGCGCGTTTCGGAGTTTTCCGGGATCGATTGGCCGAAGGCGGTGGGAGCGGACCTGCGCAAGTTTCTACTCCAGATTCTGGAGCGGCACATTGAGAAGAAGTTGGTAACGGCGGGGATGCTGGAGAAGATCGGCAGTTAACTGCAGCCATTGAAAGAGCCGGATTCATCGCGTGAATTCATCCAAATCCAATTCGCTGACGTTCCAGGAACTCATCCTCAAGCTCCAGACCTTTTACGTTGAGCGCGGGGCGGTTATTCAGCAGCCTTATGACGTTGAAGTGGGCGCTGGGACCATGGCTCCGGAGACGTTCCTTCGCGTGCTTGGGCCGAATCCTTATAAGGTTGCTTATGTTCAGCCTTCGCGGCGTCCTGCCGATGGGCGTTATGGGGAGAATCCCAATCGTTTGTTCAAGCACTTACAGCTGCAGGTGATCCTGAAGCCGCCGCCGGAGAATGTGCAGGAGCTTTACCTCGAGTCGCTCGGCGCGATCGGCATTGATCTGCGCCAACATGACATCAAGTTTGAAGAGGATAACTGGGAGTCTCCGACGCTCGGCGCCTGGGGCATCGGGTGGCAGGTTATGCTCGACGGCCTCGAGGTTACGCAGTTCACTTATTTCCAGCAATGTGGCGGCATGGATCTCGATCCCATCTCTGCTGAACTCACCTACGGTCTGGAGCGGCTGTGTGCTTTCCTGCAGGATGTGGATTCAATCTACGACATCGTGTGGGCGCGCGATCCGGAGACGGGCAGGGAAGTGAAATATAGGGATGTGCGTCTGGCCGACGAGCAGCAGTTCTCGGTCTACAACTTCGAGGCGGCGGATGTGCAGAGTGCGTGGAAGCATTTCGAATTGTGCGAGGCGGAATGTAGGGCATTGATTGAGCGCTACGGAGTATTGCGCAAAGACTTGGAATTGAGTCGAAGGGTCAGCAGTGACCAGAACGCAGGGGAAGGTCTTGTCCGCGAGAAGTCACGCTTCCCTCTACTGGGGGCCTACGATTTGTGCCTGAAATGCTCGCATTACTTCAACATTCTCGATGCCCGGGGTGCTATTTCGGTGACCGAGCGCGTCGGCGTAATCGCGCGAGTGCGAGCACTGGCCGTGGGGATCGCCAAGGCCTGGATGGATCAGCAGTACTCGACAGGGAAAGAGGCGGAGAGCAATGACCAGGCAAAAGCCGGAGCTAAGGAAAAACGCGGCAAGCTCGCTCCGGTGGGATGAGTGCTTTACCACAGGGGGCACGGATGTCACAGGGGAAATCTTTCTTGCCCGCTGAAACTCTGCTTGTGGCCCCGCACACATTTACTTTGCTGTAATTCTGAGACCGTAGACTGAACTGTCTGATGCCTGACTTTTTACTCGAAATCGGATGCGAAGAGATCCCGGCGAGGATGATTGATGCCGCATCTCGCGAGCTGCGAGAACGCTTGAACTCGCTGTTACAGCGCGAGCGTCTCGAACCCGCCGGAGCGATTTCGAATCTGGACACGCCGCGCCGGTTGGCCATTCTCGCTTCCGGCATTCCCGCCTCGCAACCGGACATCACGGAGGACGTGACTGGGCCATCCGCAGAGATTGCATTTAAGGATGGGCAGCCCACGCCGGCAGCCCAGGCGTTCGCCAGGAAAGTTGGCGTGGATGTTGGCAAGCTGGAGAAAGTGAATACTCCCAAAGGCGAATATCTGGCGGCTACGGTCACGCGAAAAGGCCGCACCGCCGCTGAGATTCTTGCCGAGACTCTGCCCAAGGAAATCTCTTCGTTGTATTGGCCGAAGAATATGTACTGGCGCAAACGCGGTGAAGTATTTGTTCGTCCGGTGCGCTGGCTGGTGGCGATGCTTGATGAGCAGGTGGTGCCGCTGGAGTTGTTCGGTATTTCCGCCGGCAAGACGTCACGAGGACATCGCATCATCGGTAGTGGCCCAGTCGCCATTTCCAAGCCCAGTGCGTATGTTGAAGCCCTACGAAGCGCAAAGGTGATTGGGGCGGCCGATCGCGAGCAGGTGATCCGGAAAGCACTGGACGCGGCGACTCGCACCATCCCCGGAGCGCGCTGGCGCGAAGACAAGCCGCTCGTCGCGACGGTTGTCAACCTGACGGAATTTCCCTCAGCCATCCTCGGCAGCTTTGATCCCGAGTTTCTCGATCTGCCGGAAGAGGTGCTGGTCACGGTGATGCGCGATCACCAGAAATATTTTGCTATCGAAGACGCGAACGGGAAACTGCTGCCGCATTTCCTGGCGGTGCTCAACACGGCTGGCGACTCGGATGGACTGATCCGCCACGGCAACGAACGAGTGTTGCGCGCTCGTTTCAACGACGCCCGCTTTTTCTGGCAAACAGATCAGAAGCAGACTCTCCGCCAGCGCGTCGAGTTGCTGCGCAATGTTACGTTTCAGAAAGATCTTGGCAGCTATTACGACAAAACGATGCGCGTTCAACGCCTGGCAAGTTCGCTTGCCGAGACAGTGAAACAGAACGGCATGGCCATTCGGCCAGGCGTAGTCCACAAAGCCGCGCTGCTGGCCAAAACTGATCTGACTACGGAACTTGTCAAGGAGTTCACCGAACTGCAGGGAATTGTCGGGGGCCTTTATGCGCGAGTGCAGGAACTCGACGAGGACATGAAGCCCGACGTGCAGCTTGAAGTTTCGAGGGCCATCTACGACCATTACAAGCCCGAGTCGATGGAGGACGACGCTCCAGCGACTATCGAGGGAGCAGTTCTTTCGATTGCCGATAAGGCGGACTCGATCGCCGGAATGTTCGCGCTTGGGCTGATTCCCAGCGGATCGAAGGATCCGTTCGCGCTGCGCCGCCAGGCGAACGGCATCGTAAAGACGATTGCTGAGCATAAACTGCCGTTTCGTCTCTCGGAGATCATGGCCGACGCGCGCTGTCGCTATCAGGGGTCGGAGGCGGAAAAGAAGTTCTCCAACGCCTCCTACGTCGAATCGGTGGAGAGCTTCTTCCGCGAACGCCTCGAGTTTTACTTGAAGGATGCGCGCGGCTACGCGTATGACGTCATCAGCGCCGTACTCGCTGTCAATTTCGACGACGTGGTGGATGCAGCCTATCGCGCCCAGGCCGTGAGCAAAGTGCGAGGTACGGCAGACTTCGAGTCTATTTCCAGCGCCTTCAAGCGTATAAAGAATATTGTTCGCCAAGCATCTGAAAAAAAGACAGTTATTGCGCTATGTGTCGATCCATCTGCACTACAGGAAGAGTCCGAGAAAGAACTGGCCGCGCGCATCCCGCACACGGTGGAGACGGTCGAGAAGCTGCGCGCTGCGCGTGACTATGAGAGGGCGTTGCTTGAGATTGCAAAACTGCGTCCCGTGATCGACAAATTTTTCGACAAGGTCATGGTCATGGTAGAGGATGAGCATCTTCGCGCCAATCGCCTGGCTCTGTTGCAGACCGTGGTCAAGGAATTCTCGACGATCGCGGATTTCTCCGAGATCGTGACCGAAGGCAAGGAATCTACAAAAATAGCATTTTCGAAATAAGGACAAGGACCCCAATGGCAACGACGACTCTCCCCAATACTGACATCATCGAAACGAAACCCGCGGAAACGAAAATCAGGGCCACGAAACCTGCAACAACGAAATATGTGTACTTCTTCGGCGGAGGCAAGGCCGACGGTAACGGCAAGATGAAAGACGTTCTCGGCGGCAAAGGCGCTGGGCTCGCGGAGATGACGAACGCTGGGCTGCCGGTGCCTCCGGGTTTCACTATCCAGACCGAAGCCTGTCGCGAATACATGCGCCACAATGCGGTGTCGAAAGAAGTGGATCGCGAGATGGAAGAAGCGCTGGCGAAGCTGGAGAGTCTTCAGGGCCAGAAGCTCGGCAAAGGCGAGAATCCTCTGCTGGTGAGCGTGCGCTCGGGAGCGAAGTTCTCGATGCCGGGCATGATGGACACCATCCTCAACCTTGGCCTGAACGACCAAAGCGTGGAAGCTCTCGCCCACCGCACGAACAATCCGCGCTTTGCCTATGACTCCTATCGCCGGCTGATTCAGATGTTCGGCAACGTCGTGCTCGACATCGAGAAATCGGTATTTGACGAACTTTTCGATGCCAAGAAGAAACAGAAGAAAACCAAGGTCGATACGGGCCTCGATTCCAAGGCGCTGCAAGAGGTCATCGCGGAATACAAGAAAGCAGTCAAGAAGCACGCCCGTCGCGACTTCCCGCAGGACGCGCACGAACAACTGGTGATGGCGCGCGATGCGGTGTTCCGCTCATGGCAGAACGATCGGGCCAAGACCTACCGACGTCTCAACAGCATTGATGACATGCTTGGCACTGCCGTCAACGTGCAAGCCATGGTCTTTGGCAACCTCGGTGATACGAGCGGCACAGGCGTTGGCTTTACGCGCAATCCCTCAACCGGCGCGAAAGAGTTCTACGGAGAATTCTTACTGAACGCGCAAGGCGAGGACGTGGTCTCGGGCGTGCGCACGCCGGTTCCGATTCTCGAACTTGAAAAGATCATGCCCGATGTCTTCAAGCAACTCCGAGAAATCACGACTCGGCTGGAAAACCATTACAAAGACATGCAGGACTTTGAGTTCACGATTCAGGACCGCAAGCTCTATATGCTGCAAACGCGCAACGGCAAACGCGCCGGCCTGGCAGCAGTGCGGATCGCCATCGAGATGGTAGAGGAGAGCCTGATCACGAAAGAAGAGGCAATCTTCCGTCCGGAACCCGACCAGCTTGTTTACTTTGTTGTGCCGCGGCTGGATGAAAAAGATGTGAGACTTGAAAACGTGCTGGCGAAAGGCTTGCCTGCGTCTCCTGGGGGCGCTGTCGGCCAGATCGCTTTCACTGCGGAGGATGCAGTGAAGATGGCAGGACACGGTAGCGAGAAGAATCCGGTGATTCTGGTGCGTGCTGAGACCTCACCTGAAGATATCGAGGGGATGGTATCGGCGGCCGGAATTCTGACGTCTCGTGGCGGCATGACGAGCCACGCGGCGGTGGTCACAAGGGGTATGGGGAAGTCCTGCGTTGCGGGCGCGCAGGAAATTGATGTGGACGAAAAGAAGCGCGAGATACGGGTGAAGGGGCAGGTTTTCAAGGAAGGCGACTGGATTTCGCTCGATGGGTCCACCGGCCGAGTCATCAAAGGCAAGGTCAAGACAGTTCCGCCCGATCCGAAAGACTTGATTTTGCTCGATAAGTTTATGAGCTGGATAGAACCCTTCCGCACGATGAAGGTCCGCGCCAACGCCGACATCCCGCGCGATGCGATCAATGCACGGAAATTTGGCGCTGAAGGCATCGGCCTTTGCCGTACCGAGCATATGTTTTTCGGGGAAGAGAAAATTCAGCACATGCGCGCCATGATTCTTGCCAATACCGAAAAAGATCGCCGCGCGGCTCTCAAAAAACTGCTGCCGATGCAGCGCAAGGATTTTGATGGAGTGTTCCGGGCGATGGACGGATTTCCTGTGACCATTCGCACTCTGGATCCGCCGCTGCACGAGTTTTTGCCGCCTCGCGAAGAACTGATGGTTAATCTCGCGACGCTTCGATACGCAGACGCGAAGCAGAAAAAATCGCTGGTGTTGAAGTACCGCGACTATGGAGTGAAAGCGGCCAATGATTTGAAGAAGGTTTTGCCACTTCTCCTAAAGCGGGTCGAGCAACTCCACGAGGTCAATCCTATGCTCGGACATCGCGGATGCCGGCTAGGAATTACGTATCCCGAGATTACGGAGATGCAGGCGCGCGCCATTTTCGAAGCGGCCGTCTCCGTCGCCAAAGACGGCGTCAAGGTCTACCCCGAAGTGATGATCCCGCTTACCGCCACCGTGAATGAAATGGCGAACCAGGCAGTGATCGTTCACAGAGTGGCGAAAGAAGTCTTCAAAGAAAAAGGACGCGCCGTTGAATACCTCGTCGGTACCATGATCGAACTGCCCCGCGCTGCCCTGATCGCCGGTGAGATCGCCAGGGAAGCGCAGTTCTTTTCCTTCGGCACCAACGATCTCACCCAGACTACCTGGGGCTTCTCGCGCGATGACGTCAACAAGATCCTGCCCACGTACCTCGCGGAGGGAATCATCAAGCAGGATCCGTTTGCGGTACTTGATCGCGAAGGTGTCGGTCAGTTGGTCAAGCTGGCGACTCAACAGGGACGCAAGACGAATCCGAACCTGAAGGTCGGTATCTGCGGTGAGCACGGCGGCGAACCATCGTCGGTCGAGTTCTGCTACCAGACCGGGCTCAACTACGTTTCTTGTTCACCGTTCCGAGTACTGACCGCGCGGCTGGCGGCGGCGCAGGCAGCAGCCGGCGAAAAGCTGCAAAGTGATGCTGGACGAACAAAATAACTTTAAGGGGCATCGAGGCCGTCTCAGTTTGGCTTCGATGCCCTTTACTGCACTCTCTGCAGCCGGGTGATCAGCTTCTGCGCCAGATTCTCCTCTGACTCGGACCACAGTAACCGCCCGGTTGCTCCCGCATTCTTTTCCACCTTAGCCGTAAACTCGACCAATTTTTGTACGTTGCTTCGGACGTTCCGCTCCGCCTCGGAAGTAAACTCGATCTCTTCGTGCAGGAAAGGAGTGTCCAGACCGAAATCGATTTGAACGTGTCCGGTCTCTTCCGCTGCGTGCTCTTCAAATTCCATCCCTTGCGCAATCAGACGCACCAGCGACGGCTCCAGCACCCATTTCTCAGCGCCCTCAGGAGGAGTCCACAGATCCCAATAGGCCTCGAAGACATACGCATAGTCGTCGTGGAGAAGTTCCGCGACCACTTCCGCCGCTTCTTCGGGCGCAACGCCAGGACGGAAGCGGCGCTCAAGAATCGTCGGCTCACTCCACGAGACCGGTTGGATCGCAGCGTAGGTCACCCCATCTCGCGCGGCAGAGAACGGAAGTTGCGGGAGCACGCTGACCGTTCGAGGCAGAATGTCGGACTGATCAAAACGGGGAAACCACAGGCTCAGATAAAGCGAATCCGCCATCTTTGTATTCTAAATCGCAGGTGCATTCGGTTCGATGGAGAAGTTTGTGAGTGGCTGGTTTTGACGCGGTAAAACCGCCCTGTTACTATGAATTCCGGCGGCACAGCAACATCTCACCCACCAGGGTCCCCGTCGTCTAGCCTGGCCTAGGACATCGCCCTTTCACGGCGGTAACACGGGTTCAAATCCCGTCGGGGACGCCAACAAAATAAACGGGTTCCGCACAATCACCGTTTTCCTTCATGATCCAATTTGATCCACTTAGGCGGGCTTGATTTCCGAAAACGGCGCCCCGCCTCACCAATTTGACCAAATTGCTCTGTGCCTCGCGCTTCTGCGGACCGACTGCCTGCATGTAAACGTCGGTCGTGACTCTCAGACTCGCGTGGCGCAGCAACTCCTGTACGAAGTTCGGATTTTCTCCGTTCGCGTTCAGGAGCGTTCCAAACGTGTGCCGGAAGGTGTGATACGACACTTGCTTTGTCACCTTGGCACGTTCCAAGGCCGGCTTGCCGTAATACCGCCACAGCGTGCCGGGCCAATAGGGCTGTCGGCCTTTCATGTGCGGAGAGGCAAATAGCCAATCGTCTGGACTTCCGTACGGAGACAGGTGTCTCCATGCCCAGAGCGATTCGGCCGTTTGCGCGTCCAGCGGAACGTCTTTTAGAGACGCTTCCGTTTTCGGCGCACCCTCTACCATTGTCACTACAGATCGACGGATATGCAACACTAGGTTTTCGAAATCTACGTCCTGCCACCGAAGCCCTATCAGTTCTCCTCGGCGCAGCCCCGTGAAGGCGTCCAACTCGATCATCGTCCGGAGTGGATCTGGCAATTCCTTGAGAAATGCCATGATTTCTTCCGGAGTCAGAACTCTGGTGCTCTCTGCCGTTTCGCGCTCTGGCGAACACTCGTGATTGGATTCTTCTCGGTCCACTCCCACCTGATCGCATGAGAATAGAGCGCGCTCATGATGTTTCTGATCTTCGCCCTGCTGCCCCGCGCTAGCGGAACACCAGTTCTCGGAAAACAGAGACTCTTGAGCCATTTCTCCACGTCGGTTGCCTTGATGTCCTTCAATCGACATACGCGCCATCGTGGGAGAATCCACTTCTTTAAATAACCCTCGTATGTCACCTGCGTCGAGAACGATTTGCGATCCTCGTCCGCCGCGTCGGGCGTCGGCTTGGTCTTGTTGAAAATGTCCGGCAACTCGTGTTGGCGATAGTGATTTACAAGCGTCTCGAAACTGATGCTTTTGATGAGATGTTGAGGGGTTTGTTGGTTGATCTCTAAGCGGATGGCATCTACTGCGGCTTGGGCGGCAGACTCGGTTGGCAAGTCTTCCTGCGTTCCAATGACGATGTGTTTTCGCCGGATTGCTCCGTCCGGAATTTCGAGCCACCGCGAGAGCAGGTGGAGGCGTGGCAGAGGAGTGAATTGACCGACGTCGCGGCGAAGGTGGTCATCTACGATGCCTTTGTAGAGGGCAAACTGGAAGCTCCCAGCTTGGCTGTGGCCTTGAATTGCGGGATGGGCTCCAGCTCCTTGAATGCGGAGGTGAATGCATTGGAGAGACTCCAGATCGTCCGCGGCTGGAATTCCTCGCACTTTGGTTCGAAGTAGAGGTCGTGCACTGTCCTAGCGAGGTGGTTCTAGCCTGTGCAGCGGTCTCAGCCGGTCGCCTTTTCCAACCGGCAATACCACTTTGCATGGGCTGCAGAAATGGAGTCACCGACATGTTTCCATTATTCCCACTTGGCCAAATCGTGGCGACGCCCGGGCACTAGCTGGTCTCGAGAGAGCGAATCAGCCGCCTAGCTGTCTCTTGGCCCGTCATGCAATTGGAGAGGCTGGGGCGAACTGGAGCCGACCGATGTCGCAGAGAATGAATACAGCGCGGCTCATGGGTTTCGATTGCTGAGCAGCCACCAGACAGACGCTGGGGAGAGGCTGCGGATAATCACGGAAGCAGACCGGTCCGCAACCACTCTGCACTGTTACCCGAGGAGTAGTGAACGCTTGCAGCAAGGATAACCGGCCAGCGGCTCTCCGAGCCAAGCCCTGGTGCTGAGCGTGGACATCGCATCATTCAAGCGATCCCCAATCGCTGTTGCATTTCCTCCAGCGATACGCCTTTGGTTTCAGGGTACACAAACAAGACGACGAAAAACTGGAGCCCCATCATGAGAGAGAAAAAGACAAATGGGTATCCGCCCGAGGAGGCAGCCAGAAGCGGAAAAATTCCTGAAATCAGCGCATTCATAAACCAGTGCGAGAAGCTGCCTAAACTCTGGCCCTTGGCCCTTACGCGATTGGGAAATACTTCACTGATGAATACCCAGATGACGGCGCCCTGGGAAAAAGCGAAAAAAGCGATGTAGCCGATCAGCAGCCATACCAGAAGATTCTGGTGGGTTCGAGAGAAAAAGATGGCGGCAACGCCTCCAAGGCACGTCGCGGTGCCCACCGAACCGATTAGCAGCAGCGTCTTGCGGCCGATGCGATCGATGACCGACATAGCCAGCATCGTGAACAGCAGGTTCGTGCCGCCAACCGCCACCGCCCGCAAGTCGGAAGACACCTTATTGAAGCCAGCGTAGGCGAAAATATCGTTCATGTAATACAGGATGGCATTGATTCCGGAGAGCTGATTAAACATGCCGATTGATACCGCCAGAAAGATCGGCATCCGGTACTTCCAAGAGAACAGCGAATCCGTTGCGCCGTGTTCGGCATCGATCGAGACAATGATCTCCTGGAGTTCCTGCTCGAAATTTTCCTCTCCCGTCATTCTGAGAACATCTCTCGCTTCCGCGATGCGCTGTTTCTTGACCAGCCAACGGGGGCTGCGCGGAATACCAAAAAGCAGGACGAGGAAGACCAGTGCGGGAAGCGCGGGGACGCCGAATTTCCAGCGCCATTCGACAGCGCCAAATTGCATCGTTCCTACGACATAGTTCGACAGATAAGCGAGGAGAATCCCAAAGACAATGTTGAACTGAAACAACCCCACGAGCCGGCCTCGCCACTTCGCGGGTGCAACCTCCGCGATGTACATGGGGCCGAGCACCGATGAACCGCCAATACCGAGGCCACCGATGAAACGGAAAAGGACGAGCGCCGACCAGTCCCACGCGACCGCACAGCCCAGGGCAGAAACGAGATAGAGTACGGCCATTGCGCGCAAACTGTCGCGGCGGCCAAATTTATCGCCGGGAAGGCCAGCCAGGATGGATCCCAGGATGGTTCCCCAGAGCGCGGCAGAAACCGTCATTCCCAAAGCCGCTGGCGATAGGTGGAATGTTTCCGTCAGCGCATGGGTGGTACCAGCAATTACGGCTGTGTCGAACCCGAAAAGAAGTCCGCCAAGTGACGCCACTAGTGTACTCTTCAAGAGGTAAGAGTTGAGGCTCATAGTTCCTTTCAAAATTTCAGATCGATTCCATTCTGCTTATCCGGCGAGTCCAAGCTGCAACGTCCAAGGGCCAGGCAATTGGAGCACTCTGCTTGGAAACCGGTTGGCCAAGTCGAGTTGATATTAAGGACCAGACAGCAGCGCGCATGGTACACAGACAATAACCTTCATGCAATTCAATCCTATTTCGCATCTGGATTCCGGTCCTTGTAACTCATGAAAAACGAGTCTCGCATCGTCATTGGGGTAGATATAGGCGGCACCAAGGTCGCGGCCGGACTTGTGAATGCCAAAGGCGAAATTCTCGCGCGAAACAGAACGCCAATGGCGACTAGGGGCACACCGTCCGATGGTTTAGCCGCGGTTTCCGAGGCGATTCGAGGGCTATTTCCTGACACGGTTCCTCACAATCAGGTTGGAGCTATCGGTGTCTGCGCGCCTGGCCCGTTGAATCCGAGCACGGGCACCATCCTCAATCCTCCCAATCTCACAATCTGGCACAATTATCCGCTGGCCGAGGAGATGCGCCGGCTTTATAAGGTTTCCGTAAGAGTCGACAACGACGCGAATGCTGCGGCTTTGGCGGAAGTGAAGTGGGGTGCAGGGCGTGGTTACCGAAATGTCTTTTATGCCACCGTTGGCACCGGCATTGGCACCGGAATCATTTTTGACAGCCGCATTTATCACGGGAAGACGGGCGCCGCGGCGGAAGGCGGACATGTCGGGATCGATTGGAACGGTCCGGTCTGTAATTGCGGGAAACGTGGCTGCATCGAAGCACTGGCGGCAGGCCCCGCGATCGCCAGACGGGCCCGCCAGAAACTCGCGCAGAATCCGAGCTCCGTCCTGCTGGAAATGGCGGGAGGCGACATTCAGAAGGTCACCAGCCAGATGGTGGGAAGGGCTCATGCCGAAGGCGATCCTGTTGCCACTGAAGTGATACGGGAGACGCTGGACTTATTGGCGTACTGGCTTGGGAGCATCATCGATCTCCTTGAACCCGACATCATTGTGGTTGGCGGAGGTGTTTCCTTGCTCCTCGCGCCCTTTCTGGATGAAATCCGTGAACGCTGGCGAGGCGCTTGCATAAATCCCGCCCCTCTGAGCATCCCTCTGGTTCTGGCGCATTATGGCGAAGATGCGGGAATTGCCGGTGCCGCCGCGCTCTGCGACTGAAAGGGAACGCGTCGCGCAAGAGGCTTGCGTAAGGCACTCAACGCACGGGTGCTGTTGCGACCCCCACGTGCTTGTCCGCTCCGCCGTAGTAAAACAGCCATCGCTTGGCGTCCCGAGCCATTCCTTCGACAAAGACGACATTAGGAACCTGTCCAACTTTTTCCCAGTCAAGTTGGGGCGAAAATATCGGCTCGTTCGCGCGTGCGAGAACTTTGGTCGGATCATGCCTGTCGAACAAGACCCAGCCGGTTGAGTAGAGATCGTTGTCATCAGCGCCGTTGTAGATGAGCAAAATGCCCTCACGTGTCACGATCGGAGGAGGGCCCGGCTCCACCACGTGGGAATCAAACGAGCCGGCGCGGCTGGATAGAACGGGATGATTAAGTGCTTCCGTCCAATAGAGCAAGTCTTCGGAGTAGGCCACACCCATTTGGGTGTCCCTGTCCCGCGCGTCCCCGAGAAAGTACATCCAGTATTTGCCATTAATTTTCTGGGGGACGATCGCTCCCGATTTCGTCCACTTCACATTCCACTTGCCCTTATAAGCGGGAAAGATAATGCCTCTCCTCTGCCAGTGGATCAAGTCGGTAGACGTGGCAAGGCAGAGCTGGGCGTCCTTCTTGTCCGCACCAACTCCGTCCACGTTGTTGTATCCGGTATATGTCAGGTAAAAAGTCCGTCCAAATTTTACTAATCTGGGATCTTCGACTCCGCCGCCCTTTTCATAGGGCGTCTCAGAAACCATTACCGGTTCCGAGCGGCGCTCGAAATGGACGCCATCGCGGCTCGTGGCATAGCCAAGCGATGAAGTGCCCTTGCGGTCCTGGGCGCGATAGAGCATGACAAACTCCCCGTCCTTTTTTATAACCGCGGGGTTGAATGTTCCCGCCGATTCGAAACCGTCGCCTCGAGGAGATACGACGGGATCCGGGGCGAGCCGCGTCCAGGTTTTGAAAGGCGAAGCCAATGGCGGAGCAGCCATCGCTGCGACAGCGGTGAATACGAGGAGCAGCAGAGTTAATGTTTTGGTCAGATAAACTGAGCCATTTAAATCCTTGCGCATTGTTTACACTCCCCTTTTAAAACTGGACTGGGCAAAACCAGCACTACAATTGGGGTTTCTACCTTCGAGCACAAAAGAAGTGCGATTCAATACTCCGCGAGCAGTCGCAGCCACGTGTGCCCGGGAATCCGCACCGTGTCGCTCAGTGATTTTCCATCCTGCCTGAGGTGAGCCTGCCGCCCCTGAGCGGGTGGAATCGAAATGGACGCAGAGCGCGCTTCTGCAGTCGGGTTATACAAAATGAAAGCAAGCTGCTTCGCCGGAAAGAGGCTTGCGCTTTGCGTGTCGAGCAGATCAAGATTGACGAGCATGAGTTCCCGGTCACTGACGCGACCGAGAGCCTCGAATATCAGATACATCCAAAGCGATTCTCCCGAGCCGTAGATTTCCTTGCCGACGTTTCCAGTTTGGCCGCCGAGTTCGAGAGTGCCGAGGTTTTCGAAGGGCACGGCAGCCATCGGCGCACCCTGGTGCTGGTCCGAGCAGTTTTGAAAAAAGTAAAAATTATTGCGCCGCTGCTGATCCATGAAGCGGAGAAGACCCTCAAATACGATTCCGCGTTTCAAGATGCCGGTCCACGGAAGGATCGCTTCCACATTCTCCTTGAACGCCGGGTACAGGATGGAAGCTGCGGCCTGGACCATGCCCCGTACGTCGTGGGACTTCTGGCTTGGGTCGGAATACCAATAAAACATGCGCAACTGTTCATAGAGAAGATAGGTGGCCTCAGCGCGCATACCGAGTTCCGCCGCGGCCAACGCGCCGTAGGCAAGCTCCTGCGGCTCGTGGAAGAGGCGATCCGAGGGCACGGTGTAAAGAACCTGGATGGCGCGCCGCGCTTCTTCACGGTAACGCTCTTCCCCGGTCAAACGGTGAGCCAGAATCGCGGCCCACGCGTAGAGGCCGCCGATGGCGTAGTTTGTTCCGGCCCCCTCGGCACGAAGGGTAGAAACCTGGTAATAGATCGGGAAGAGATAGTTGTACTGCCGGGCCATCTTCTGCGCTGTCTGGAAGGTATGCAGAAAATCATCCGTAACTTCCTTGGACCCAGCCAAAGCCCCTATCGCAGGATATTTCACGAGGCCGTTCTCGAAGGGATACCAGGAGTCGGCCCTTTCATTCGGTGACCGCACAAAGTCGTTGCTGATGCTCTCGGTATCCGCGTGATAGAACGAGGGTAGCGTTGCCAGGAGCTCATTGCACTGGGCTTCGTAGCTCGGCGAGGGATGCAACTTGAGATAAAGAAGCGACGGCCAAAGCACATCCGCGACGGTCATGAGCTCGAAGTTGTCTGCGGGCTGCTTCCAGATCTGCGAACTATCTTTGACGTATGCCCGTAGGCCGGCGTGCCCGTTTACTTCGACCCGAGTCGCACTCTTCACCTGCAAATCCACCACGGTCGCCGCCGCGAAATCCTTCCAGGTGGTGGCGCAGGCAGGCCAGGCCAGATTCTCCTCGAAAAGCGGAAGGAGCGCCGACATCCAACGATCCACTGCTTCCTGTTCGGTAACCAACCGATCGAGAGGCCTCTGGAGCAAGAAATACGTGAAATGCACTTCGCCCGCCGGGAGTACATCTCCCGTCGCTTGATCGGCGATCATCCCCATACCGAGGCGCTGGGTGCCGTCGCGTTCAATTTGAGAGATGGTCGAGCAGCGATAGACCAGAAATCGCGGAAGATTTTCGATCGACATCCAAGCCATGTCGCTCATGTCGAAGTACATCATGGTTTCGATGCCGGCGTTCTGATCCAGAAGATAAACCGCAGGCATGTCATTGCCGGGCGTGCCCAGCGAGTTCCTTGTTGGCTGACTGAGTGCGACCCGACGCCAACTTCCTGACTGGCCTTCCATCAGGGTG
>DATFVD010000233.1:0-10850 GCA_035260505.1 Terriglobales bacterium | reverse complement strand
GCTGGCCATGGGTAAGAGCCGGAAAGAAGCAGAAGAGCTGGTGGACAATGTCGACAAGGAACGGATCGCGTATATCAAACACTACTTCAACGCCGACTGGCCGAGGCGCGACCTCTATCACCTGATGATCAATACGGTAGTGGGGGACGAGAACGTAATTGCCACGATTCTGAATGGTATGCGGACGCTCGAAGCGCATCCGGCCGAGGCAGCCCTCCGCGGCGTTCGCTGACGCTGGACGGGCGGGACGCCCGTCTCTCCACTGTATAGCTCTGGGCTAGTTAGGTTTCTTCTTTCCGAAAAGGCCGCTCAATCCACCCAAAGGATTGTTCTTGCCTCCATTCATCAGGCCTTTGAGTTGACCGTTTACCATCCCTCTCATATCCGGCACAAAAGTTGGGTTCGACGTGGTGCCTGAAATGTTCACGGGAATAGCCCCGCTTCCTTTTGTACCGAGGCCAGCCATTTGGGTGAGACCGGAGACGGCTCCTCCATTGAGGTTGGCCACCATTTTGAAGTCGAGCGCGTTGCTGGGGCTGATGGTGCCTGCGCCAGTGACCGTTCCAAGGGCCGGGATCACCAGATTGATCTTGTCGAGGCGCGTTCCGTCTGGCGCGTAGCGCACGTCCGAACTCAAGTTTTGAATATTCGTGTCGTTGCTATTGCCGGTACTAGCCTGCTTGCCGGTAAGGGCGGAAATTGCCGAAAGCTTGGAGGCAAGGTTGAAGCCGGAGAGTGCGGTGTTGCTCATCTTTACCCAGCCGGTAGAGACCAGTTTGTTGAGCGGACCCGCAGAGTCTAGTTCCACTGATAGCGTCCCTCCCTTGAGCCGCGACCCGGTGGGAAGAACCACGCCCAGTGCGGGAAGCGCGGCTTCGAGATCGTCAACCGGCATCGCGAGGCCGGTCAGCTTGGTGTGGATGGAAGTAGTTTCGCCGCGCATATCGTAAGTGCCGCCGAGTTTGGCCAGCGCCTTCCCGATTGCGATCTCTCCCTGCACCACCTTGCCTGACTCATTCTTCAGGTCGTGTTCGACAGCGAATATGATCTGGACGGGTTCTCCGGAGGGAGAGCCCTTCGGAACCAGTTTCAACGCCGTGGCCTTCAAGGTGCCGGTAGCCTTCGCGATGCGGCCGTCGGAAGTCAGCGTGCCGTCGAAATCGGCCGAGCCGGTGATGCCCAGCTCCGGATCGACCAGCGCGGACTGCGAGAGATCAAGTTTCTTGATGGCCAGCTTCGCTTCCACCGGAGTAAGCGCGGTATCGGTCGAATTGATCGGACCAGCGGTGCCATCGATCTTCAAGCTGCCGCCGCCGGGCAGGCCGACGGAGGCGACCACAGGAAATGAGCGAGTAAAAGAAAAATTGCTCATCGTTATGTCGACCTTGTTGTACACGATGGGCTTTCGCTTGCCGGAGAGAGACCCGACGGTAACGGTTCCGTCGTCCAGGTCAAATTTGGCTACATTCACGTTCGCCGGCGTGCTGGACGTTTTCTCCCCTGGTTGCGCCGACTTTCCGAGTGAGGAGAAATTCCAGATCCCCTCGCGGTTGCGCAGCAGAGTCATTTCGGGATGATTAATGACGATCTTCGTAATGTTGAGCTGCTTACTGAAAATCAGCGGCATCAGTTCCACGCCCACCTGGAGCGATTTCGCCTGGATAAACGGAGCACTGCTGAACCTGGGATCGTCAGCAATCGAGAGCTGATCGGCGCCCACGCTGCCCGAGAAGATGCCGAGACTCAAATTGCCGACTTTCACTGGCCGCCCCAGAGCCATGCTGAGGGTCGACTCAATCTGGGGGCGGAAATTGTTGACGTTCACCAGAAATGGGAGCGCGATGGCAATGACAATCAATAGGGCGACGACGATGCCTGCAACTTTGAGAGCGGTTTTCACGATACCTCCTGAAGGGAGACCCGACGCGGAACGAGGTCGATCGGAGATCGTAGTCGGAAATCATGGACAGTTTATCAAAACGGCAGTCGTTGGTCGCTGGTCGCTAGTCGTTCGCGGCCGCTGGTTTTTGCCAACGACTAACGACGAGCGACCAACGACGTTATAAGATAGGCGCGAAGGATGGAATCGAGTCCTCACGTGGCAGCTTCTAATTTGTATCCCTCGGTGCAGGACGAAGTGGCGCGGCTCGCCGGCTCGCCGGAAGTGCGCACCGCATGCGACCGGTTCCGCTCGCGGGAATCTCAGTTTGCCCTTTGGCAGATGGAGGTGACGCGGGTTGCCGCTCCTCCATTCGGAGAGGCTGTGCGCGGCGCCTGGCTGGCCGAGCGCTTTCGCGAGCTCGGCCTTACCGAAGTGCAGGTGGATGAAGTCGGCAACGTGTTCGGCGTTCGTCCCGGCTATGGAAGCCGTTTCGTGGCGCTCAGCGCGCACATTGATACGGTCTTTCCGGCGGCGACGCCGTTGAACATCCGGCAACAGGGCAGCCGCCTGTATGGCCCGGGAGTCTCCGACAATGGTGCGGGCATTGCGGCGATGCTCGCCGTGGTCAGTGTGCTCGGCAGCGCCCGAATTCCGCATGCGCTGCCGTTTGTGTTCATCGGAAATGTCGGGGAAGAAGGCGAAGGCGATCTGCGCGGCATGCGGCACGTTTTCGCGACGCCGCGCTGGCGGGATGCCATTGCTTACAACGTAGTTGTCGATGGCGCCGGAGCGGACACTGTGGTCGCCGAGGCCCTGGGCAGCCGCCGCTTCGAAGTCATCGTGCGTGGCCCGGGTGGGCATTCATGGAGCGACTTCGGTGCTCCCAATCCGATTATTGCACTCTCCCGCGCGATCGAGGTCTTCAGTCGAACACTGGTCCCCGCCTCGCCGAAAACAACGTTCAACGTCGGCGTGATTCGCGGCGGAACCTCCGTCAATTCGATTCCTGAATCCGCCAGCATGCGGGTCGATCTGCGCTCCACGTCGACGGCGGAAATTGACCGGCTGGAGCGAGCGTTGCGCATCGCGCTGGAGCAGGCGGTCGCCACGGAAAATCGAGCCGTTGCCCAGCTCGGAACCCGTAAACCGCAACTGGTGCAGAGCGAAGTGGTGGAGATCGGGAATCGTCCGGCAGGGGAACTGGCGCCGGATGCGCGCCTTTTGAAGGTGATTCGCGCCGTGGATGCGCAACTGGGCAACACAGCGCAGGTGCAGCGGGCTTCGACCGACGCCAACATCCCGCTTTCGCTGGGCCGCGAGGCCATCGCGATCGGTGGCGGCGGTTCCGGAGGCGGTGCGCACACGTTGCAAGAATGGTTCGACTGCAATGGACGGGAGCTCGGACTAAGGCGCATTCTGCTTACAATGCTGACACTGTCGGGAGTAGGAGAATGAGGAAGCGAATCGCACCCATCCTGCTGTTGGCCTTGGCGTCTGGCGGGTTGGCGCAGAGCGGCGTCTCAACCCAGAGCGCCCAGCCGAGCGCGCAGAAGCCGAAAGCGGACCTGATTTTTACCCACGGCAATATCTACACCGGAGCGGTCGATGTGACGGCTTCGTTGGGCGCGGGGAAGCGTGCGGAGGCGCTGGCGGTCCTCGGCGACAGGATCCTGGCCGTCGGGTCGCGCGACGAGATCATGAAGTTGAAGGGACCCGACACGAAAATCGTGGATCTGAACGGTCGCTTCGTCATGCCCGGATTCAATGACGCCCACATGCACCTGGCCAGCGCCGGCCTGGAGAAGATGAACGTCAACCTCGTCGGCGCCAAGACGCTTGATGAATTCCGCGATCGATTGCGGGCCAAGGTCGAAGCCGCTGGTCCCGCGGAATGGGTGGTGGGCGAAGGCTGGGACGAGACTCTGTGGCCCGTCAAAGTGCTGCCCACTCGCTGGGATCTGGATGAAGTAAGCGGCAACCATCCGGTCTACCTCGAACGCGTGGATGGACACATCGGCGTGGCCAACACGCGCGCTTTGCAACTGGCCAGCGTCACCGTCGCCAGTCGCGATCCGGACGGTGGAAAGATTGATCGTGATGATTCCGGCACGCCCAACGGCATTCTGCGCGAGAAAGCGCAAGAGGCCGTCCAGGCAGTGATTCCCAAACCGACGCACGAGAAGCGGCAGCAAGCCATTGAACTGGCTCTTGCGGATATGGCGAGTCAGGGCATCACCTCCGCGCAGGACTACTCGCAGTGGGAAGACTTTCAGGTTTACGAGGAACTCGAGCACGACGGCAAGCTGACCGCGAGGATTTCAGAATGGCTGACTTTCGACGACTCGATTGAAGATCTCAACAAAAAGCGCAATTCGCATCCCGCCTCCGACAACCTGCTCCACACCGGCATGCTGAAGGGTTTCATGGATGGTTCGCTCGGCTCGAAGACGGCCGCATTGCTGGAGCCCTACAGCGACGATCCGAAAAACAGCGGCCTGCCGCAATACGAAGCGGCCAAGCTGAACGCGATGACGAAGGAGCGGGTGCTGGCGGGATATCAGATCGGCTTCCACGCCATCGGTGACAAAGGTGTGCAGATGGCGCTCGACGCCTTCGCCGAGGCGGAGAAGGCGGCAAAAGACGGCAAGGTGAAGGCCGTCGATGGCGGGAATGATTACCGGCTGCGCATCGAGCACGCGCAAGTCACCACGCCGCAGCAGATTTTGCGTTTCAAGGAACTCAAAGTAATCGCCTCCATGCAGCCGAACCATCTGCTCACCGACATGAACTGGGCCGAGTCGCGTCTGGGACCGAAGCGCGCCGAGCATTCCTACGCGTGGGCTGAGTTCCTTCGCCGCGGGGTGGTGCTGGCCTTTGGCACGGATTATCCCGTCGAACCGGTGACGCCGTTTCGCGGGCTCTACGCTGCGCTTACCCGTATGAGCGAAGACGGACGGAAGAGTTACTATCCCGCGCAGAAACTGAACAGCGAGCAGGCGATCGCCGCCTACACGACGGGCGCGGCGTTTGCCGAGTTTGCGGAAAAGCAAAAAGGCAAGCTGGAGCCGGGCATGCTCGCCGACTTTGTCGTTCTCGATCAGGACATTACCGCCGCTCTCCCGCCGAAAATCGTGACGACGAAAGTTCTGCGTACGGTGGTTGGCGGCAAGACCGTGTACAGTATTGAGCCATTGAATCATTGAAATTCGCCTTTGATGACCCGACGTTTTAAATGATTCGATGTCCCGATGATTCAATGATTCAATGACTCTAAAGGAGCGGGAGCGCGCGTTCATGATCGGCGCCCCGTTAGCCATTGTCCCGGCTTTGGCTTTTCTTCCCGCCGTGATGTTCCTGATCGTCTTTCCCCAGTTGCCGCACGGGCGGGCGATTGGACTGTTCGTGCTGCCGGCCTGCGCGCTGGCAGGTAGTTTCGGACTGTGGAAGCTGGCGACCGGCGCGGTGCAGAAACCGTGGGGAATATTCAACATCCTGAGTTTTGGGGCCCTGCTGGTCTTGTTGGTTATCGCCGGCTATACGGGACTTTTCCTGGCGCTGATGACGCTGAAGCTGTAAAGACGGGGCTTGCCCCGTCTCCGCGGCGGGCAAAGACGCGTCTCTACGGGAAATTACAGTGAACGCGTGCTGCGTTTCCCGCGTCTAATCACCTACGCCCTTCGAACTGCGCTGCCGCCGCCGAAGGTATAATAACCAGTTAAGTCAGCTAGTTTCAGGAGGAAGAAATGGATTCGCGCGCAAGCGCTTTTTGGGCTCGTCTCAAGGCCAATCGTTGGGCCTATACGTTTACCATTCTGGCGACGCTCACCGTTGGAATTCTAATTGGTACGGTTGTCTCCTTTGGAGTAAAAGGCAAAGAGGGACAAAAGTCGTCGGACGCGACTCCGCTCACGATTCCCGCTCCGCAACAACTCTCGAACGCGTTCTCCCAGATTTCCAAGCAACTGGAGCCGAGCGTGGTCAACATCAACACCGAGTCGACGGTTAAGAACCCGCACCGGCGGCGCTCCATCCGTCCCGATCCGGACCAGGAACCGGGCAACGGCGATGAAGATACGCCCTTCCAGGATTTTTTTGACAAGTTCTTCGGCGGCCAGGGCGGCCCCGACGCGGGTACCGTCCGCCAACGTTCGCTCGGTTCCGGCGTGATTGTGGATCCCAAGGGCTACATCGTCACCAACCGGCACGTGGTCGAGAAGGCCGATCGCATTCGTGTGAAGTTGCAGGATGAAAATCCAGCTTCTCCGGGCCATGATGCCAAGTTGATCGGCATGGATCAGGAAACCGACCTGGCGGTGATCAAGATCGAAGTTGATCATGCTCTGCCAGCCGCAAAACTCGGTAACTCCGATGGCATGGAAGTTGGCGACTGGGTGCTCGCCATCGGCAGCCCCTTCGGACTGCAGGAAACTGTGACCGCGGGCATTGTGTCGGCCAAGGGGCGCAACATTGTTCCCAACCGCCAGTTCCAGTCGTTTATTCAAACCGACGCGGCGATTAACCCGGGTAATTCGGGTGGGCCCCTGGTGAATATGGCGAGTGAAGTCATTGGTATCAATACTGCCATCCTGACGGAGACGAGTTCGTACGCGGGCGTCGGATTTGCCATGCCCTCGAACACCGTGATGCAGGTCTACAACCAGTTGATCGGGCCGGACCACCGCGTCTCGCGCGGGTCCATCGGCATTGAGTTCTCAGCCCAGCCGAACCCGGCCATCGCGCGCATTTACGGATCTGGTGTGACGGTCTCGAACGTGGTATCGGGCAGCCCGGCCGACCAGGCAGGTCTGAAGATTGGCGACACGATCACCTCCGTGGATGGCAAGGATGTGAAGAGTGGCGACGATCTGGTGGCTGACATCGCTTCCCGCAAGCCCGGCTCAAAAGCCAAGCTTGCCTTTGTGCGCAACGGCAAGAAGCAAGACGCGACGGTGACCATCGCGGATCGCTCGAAACTGTTTGCTTCCCGTCTGGGCGAAGAAGACGAAAGCCAGAGCGAAGAGGCGCCGAAGGCCAGCAAGTTCGGGATTACGGTACGCAGCATCACTCCCGATCTGGCGGATCGCCTGAGCATTCCTGCAGGCAAGGGCGTGGTGGTATCAGATGTGAAGCAGGGATCGTTCGCCGAGGATGTCGGGCTCAATCGCGGCGACGTGATCCTGGAAGTGAACAAGCAGCCGGTGAACAATCCCGACGACTTTACGAAAATCGAGTCGTCGCTGAAGAGCGGGCAGGATGCCGTGTTCCTGGTGCGTCAGCGAGGTTCAAGGGCGCAGGACGGAACGATATTCCTGGCAGGTACACTTCCGTAACTGGTAATCAAACCGGCGAGACTGGCGCTCCGTCCCCATTTCGGGGAACATAAGAGTGGGCCGGTTTCGCCGGTTTTTTGTTGGAGGGCAGTTGCTGGTCGGTGGTCGTTAGTCGTTAGTCGTTCGGGATTGCATCATTCGTTTGAAACCCGCGAACGACCAATGACCAATGACCAACGACTGATTCTTGGTCGAAGCCTCTGCACATGCTACAGTCTGATCAATTTCGGAGCTGGCGACGGATGGGGCTCAACAGCCTGCTCTGCCTGGCCATGCAAGGGCTCGCCGTCGCGGACACATCGACTCCGCCGACGAAAACGCCGCAGGCTTCCACGGCACCAGCCGTAAAAGCAATGCGTCACGCCGGCGGGCACGCCGCCATCTCATCTCACGCCGTAATTAAGAGCAGAAGCCCCCACGGCAAAAAGGGATCCAAGTACGGTTCAAGGAAGCGCGGCCAGCAGGCGATTGACTCGGGTCGTGCCCGGCAAATTCAGACGGCACTCATCCGCGAGCACTACATGCAAGGCGAGCCCTCGGGATCGTGGGACAGCGCCACGCAGGCGGCGATGAAGCGGTATCAGGCAGATCAGGGATGGCAGTCGAAGCAGATTCCAGATTCCCGGGCGCTGATCAAACTTGGACTGGGACCCAGCCATGACCACCTTCTCAATCCGGAAAGCGCAATGACCAGCGCGCCGGTGGCGGGCGATCCGAAGGCCGCAGCTAAACATACTAAGCCCGAAAACAACCTTCCTCAGCAGTAGCCCCAGTCGCGAGCGATGCGCCAAAATCAAGGGGATTTTCAGTCAAGCAGCTGCCCGGATCATGATGGAACGGAGGTTATAAAACCTTCAACGTCCAGGAAAAGCTTCTGCGCCTGGCTTTTCGGCGCCGCTTAAACCGGCCAGTCTGCCGGCGGATTTTCGATCCCCCAGAAGTTACTAGGGCTCTCAAACTCAAGTCCGGTCAGCCATGAAGCATTCTCATTGAACGGAATGCGAAGAACAACGCGACCCTTTTTACTCCGCCCATTTGAGACAAGCATCACTGTCACCAACGTATCTTTGTCCAATTGCTCGCGAACGATAACGCCGCAGCCGTGCGCGTTTACCACCACCGTCTCGCATTCCACCCGAAAATCGCGTGCCGGATCAAGGCTCGTGATGGTAATCGCAATCTGTCGCGAGAGCCGGGTACTACGTCTGGTATCGTTCTTGTCTCTCTCCAGGGTGTCCCTCCGCATGGATTCAATACGAAAAAATGGATATCCAAATTCATGCTAAATCCCTTTCTGAAGAGCTCGCGCATCGCCGGGACGCGATTACGAAAGCGGAACAAAGGACCAGAGCTAGGTCTCGTGGGTGGTGTTGGCGCAACTCTCGTCGACGTCGTTACGAAATACGGAAAATGATCGGCGAGAATTCGCAATTCTCTCGGTTTGACATACGATGGCTCAGCCTTGGAGCCCTCGGCTTCGTAGGTTGCCTTCCCCCCATTTGCACCAGCGTCCGAGCGGAGCTGAGGCATGGAACCCAAGACCGGGCGCGCAACGCCGTGTAGACGTGCGCGCTCTTTCGTTTACTGGCGCGTTTACTGGCGCAGATGAGGAGCGTAATAAGTCCATATCATGAGTCTCGGGGAGACTGGGCGAGTGTGCCGCGAGACATCAAGATTGTGATGCCCCAGGATGCGACTGGCGCATAGAGCAGACAGTCGTTAGGAGTCGGAGAAGCCGGTTTCCTGAGTCGCTTACTCTCCTTAATCCAGCACCGGTCGTGGGCAATAAGGAATCGGCATCCCCTTCACAATCGCTCCCGGATTGCCCTCGACCAGCGCCTCCGCGTACTCTGCCCCCACAATTTTGCCCGCCAGAGCGCGACCCGCAGAAAGATTCGGAATCCGCCGTTTCGTGTCGTGCGCGTCCGAGGCGAGGATATGAACCGCGGAGCGGTCTAGCAGCCAGCGCGCGATGATCTCGGGGCGCTCCCCCCAAAACCCCGTCAGCGCCGAGGCTGTGACCTGAATCAGACATCCCTGCTCTGCCCATTCCAGGATGCGCTGCGGCGTCTGCTGCAGGATCGGGTTCCGTTCGGGATGGGTCAGGATGGGCGTAAGCCCGCGATCTCCCAGGCGCGTGAAACACTGCGAAAGCTGAGCCGGGACACTGAAATTACTGAGTTCAACCAGCAGATAATTGGTTTCGCCAATCGTGTAAGTATGCGGCTGCTCGAGGACGCGTTCCAGATTTTCGAAGGAGAGATGAAAATCGCAGCCCAGGCTTAATTGGAAGGGCAGCGCGGGATCGAGCTTCTCCCGCAGCTGGCCGAGAAGCCCGGAGAGGTATGCGCGATCATAGGCATAGCGATCATTGGCGTGCGGAGTGGCGACCGCATGGGTAATTCCGTCGGCCGCCGACATGCGGCACATTTCGACGGCTACATCCCAGGATTTCGGGCCGTCGTCGACCTCGGGCAGAAGGTGGCAGTGGATGTCGATCACGGCATAGTCTTTACTTCGAAAAAATCGATGTGCAACATAACAATTAGAACACACATCCCCCGCGCGACATCGCAGGTCGTCTGCGGCCTGCCTTTCTCGGCCTGTGTGGTGGCGGGGCTCGGCCCTGCTTGGACGGGGGCCCTTCGGCTCCGCTCAGGACAGGCAATGCCCCGTCACCACGCCTGCGCATCCAACCCAAAGGGGTTCGCGGACGGTTTCCTTCGTGGTCGTCGTAAATTAGGACACTGCCGGGCGAGGCGCGCGGTTGCGAGTTCCCGCCTTCTCGTGCACGATAGTGAACACGACTTTTTTGTTCTCACCTTGGATATTGAGGAGCAGGTTCCCAAATGAACTTCCTGAGGGCGGCGCGCGCCGCGCTGGCAGGTCAAAGTTGTCTTCCCCGGATTCTTGTGGCCGTCGCCGTTATCGTCGTCCTGGCCGGATCGTCCCTCTCCTGTGGCAGCAGCAGTCACAGTACATCGGGGCCGAACCATAATGCGTATGTCACTCTGCCGTCGAGGGGCTCTGTGCTTCTGCTGCACATCAGCGGCGCAACCGGAGCCATCACCCTCGGAGCGGAGACGCCGCAAGTGCAGGACACCTCGCCTACCGGCATGGCGTTGCTTCCCTCGAAAAAGTTCCTGTACGCGGTGAATTCCTTCGCCAACACGATCTCCATTTTCAACGTCGCCAGCGACGGCACTTTGGCGCTCAGCGGAATTCCGACTCCGGCCGGCGGCTCCAGTCCGAATGCGGCGGTCATCGATCCTACCGGCAAGTACTTATTAGTGACCAATAATTTCACTAACGACGTTTCCGTTTTCGCCATCGATTCGGGCAGCGGCGCTTTGTCACTTGTTGGATCGCCCGTCCCCGCCAACGCGAATCCTGCGGAGATTCTGATCACGCCTTCCGGTAAATTCGTCTACGTGACCAATCCGGGCATCGGGATGGTCACCATTTTTTCGTTCTCCAACGGGGTGCTCACGCAACTCCCAAATCTTTCGCCGGTCTTTTCGGGAGCGGGAGCCTTCGGCCTGGCCGTGGATGGGAGCGAACGATTCCTTTACGTTGCCAACCCTTCGGCGTCCAACCCTCCCCCGTTTTCGTCCACCACTGGCAACATTTCCGGGTTT
>DATFVD010000232.1:0-4958 GCA_035260505.1 Terriglobales bacterium | reverse complement strand
TGCCCGCACGGCGGCAAAGCAATCCATCCCCGCGAGAGAAAAAGACAATCCCTCCCGAAGAAAATCATCCACGTAGGTAAATATGACCATTGCTGAACTCAAAGAAAAAAACATTACCGAGCTGACCAAGATCGCCCGATCTTTGGAGCTGCCCGGCGCCAGCGGACTCCGCAAACAGGATCTCATCTTCAAGATCCTGCAGGCGCAAAGTGAAAAAGAAGGACACATCTTCGCGGAAGGTGTGCTGGAGATCCTCCCTGACGGCTACGGCTTCCTGCGCTCGCCCGACTACAACTACCTGCCTGGGCCGGACGACATTTATGTGTCTCCATCGCAAATCCGCAAGTTCGACTTGAAAACCGGCGACACCATCAGCGGCCAGGTGCGCCCGCCCCATGAGGGCGAGAAGTATTTTGCGTTGGTCAAGATCGAGGCGGTCAATTTCGAGTCGCCCGACGAGGCCCGCAACAAGATCCTGTTCGACAACCTGACGCCGCTGTATCCGCAGGAACGGCTGAAGCTCGAGACCACGCGCGAGAATATCAGCGCGCGCGTCATGGACCTGCTCACCCCGCTCGGCAAGGGACAGCGCGGCCTCATCGTCTCGCCGCCACGCGCCGGCAAAACCATGTTGTTGCAGAATGTGGCGAACTCGATTACTGCGAATCATCCGGAAGTCGTGCTGATGGTGCTGCTGATCGACGAGCGCCCGGAAGAAGTCACGGACATGCAGCGGTCGGTCAAGGGCGAGGTCATCTCCTCGACCTTCGACGAGCCCGCTGCGCGGCACGTGCAAGTTGCGGAAATGGTGATTGAAAAGGCTAAGAGATTGGTCGAGCACAAGCGCGATGTCGTTATCCTGCTCGATTCCATTACACGTCTCGCTCGGGCTTACAACACGATCGTTCCGCCTTCAGGCAAGGTGCTCTCGGGCGGCGTCGACTCGAACGCATTGCAGCGCCCGAAGCGCTTCTTCGGATCAGCGCGCAACATTGAGGAAGGCGGCTCGCTTACTATCATCGCGACTGCGCTGATCGATACCGGTTCGCGCATGGATGACGTGATCTTTGAAGAATTCAAGGGCACGGGCAACTCGGAAATCATCCTGGACCGCAAGCTGGTGGATAAGCGGACGTTCCCGGCGATTGATATCCAGCGCTCGGGCACACGTAAAGAAGAGCTGCTGATTCCGAAAGAGGATTTGCAGCGCATCTGGGTGCTGCGCAAGGTGCTGAACCCGCTGTCGCCGGTCGAAGCCATGGAGTTGCTGATCGAGCGGCTGGCCAAGGCGACGACGAACGGCGAATTTCTGGCTAAGATGAGCCAGCTGTAGATTGTGGAGAGACGGGCGCCCTCGCCCGTCCAGCCTCCTAACTGGGCGAACGAATTTTCGTCTTGGCGGATATGGCATTCCCTATCAAAGTGTGCGCCGTCTGTTCAGAAGAGTTCGAGCTGAAGCCCGGTAAACCCGGTTTCGCGAATCGCTGCCCGGCGTGCAGCGAACCCGAACAGGCTGAGGCCGTGACCAAGACAGGCATCGACGCCGACGAACGCAAGACTCTGAAGGAAGCGAACGAAGCTCGGAGACGGGCGATGCGCGACCTTCTCTACCGCAAGGATAGCTAAGATGTTCTCCAAATCGCCGCGACCCAAACTTCTCAAAAGACTGTTAGTTAGTATAATCACCGATTTCGTCAACAATGACATTAAGGGTAAGGCCACTCTGGCGAGCTGGCGCGCAAATCGTACCCGCCGTGCTGGCGTAGCAATTCCTCCACGTCCGTATGGCCCTCCTTCCTCGCATAGCGCAAGGGCGTCACGCCTTGTTCGTCCAGAGCATTGACATTGGCCCCGGCGCTCAGCAGCAATTCGGCAACAACCTTGTGACCATGAAAAGCTGCCGTGTGCAAAGGTGTAAAGCCAAAACGTGTCTTGGCATCGACGTCGGCTTTGCTGGCCAGGAGTAACTCCGCGACATCTTTGTAGCCCTTGCCCGCTGCCGTGTACAAAGGCGTAACGCCGTTATCATCCTTGGCGTTGATGTCGGCCTTGTGGGCCAGCAGCAGCTCTGCCATATCCTTATGGTCATTAGAAGTCGCCCAGTGCAAGGGCGTATCGCCGTTGTTCTTGTGGGCATTGACGTTCGCCCCCTTGGCCAGCAGCCATTCGGCAACATCCTTATGGTCATTGAGAACTGCCCAGTGCAAAGGCGTCGCGCCCTGGTCGTCCTTGGTGTTGATGTTGGCCTTGTCGGCCAACAGTAATTCTGTAACGTCCTTGTGACCATTGAAACATGCCGAGTCCAAAGGCGTATGGCCGTTGTCGTCCTTGGCATCGACATCGGCCCTGTTGGCCAACAGCAGTTCCGCAACGTCCTTGTGGCCCCCAGCCGCTGCCCAATGCAAAGGCGTACCACCTTTGCTACTTTTATTGAAAACCAGATCAGGATGGCCCTTGAGCAACACCTGAACCCTCGCCAAGTCGCCCTTCCATGCCGCATCACGAATCTCGCCGCTTCCCACTTCGTTCCTGTGGCAAGAAGAGGCGATGCTGATCCAACACAGCGCGAGCAACGAGACGGCGGTGTAGCGGAGAATCGGGGAGTGGCTGGCACGTCTAAAGAAAGAGCACATCTTTGTGATCTCAGAATCCCAACAGAGTATATCCGAGCTCGTGCCGAACCAAACGCTCACCACAAAACCGAACCCTGCGGCCCTTAGTGCCGGTGGAAACCGGTGGGAACCAGGGGTAATTGGTGTAACATCCCAATTTCACTAACAATTCCGGTACACAGTCTCCATTTTAAGAGTCCAAGTAATCACGAGCCCATTACGTCTGGTGACAAATCTCACCGGCTAAGTCTCGCGTTTCCGATTACGCCTGAGAACGTGCGTCGTTACTTTCGTCTTGCAATCCGCCCATTTGCCCGTCTTGAGCCCGCGTTACCCGTGCTAAATACTGCTTAAACCTCGGCAATGTGCCGATGGTCAATGCAGGAGCATGGTCATGTTGAACTATGTTGTAGTCCTGATCTTGGCACTAACCCTGTTCGCCATACCCGCAAACTCGCAGTTGAGAGCAGTTCCGGCGAACGTACAACAAATTAAAAACATTGCCGCCGAGCGCGAGGCGATGGACAACGATTCGTCAATCGATCCGCATCAACTCATTCAACGGGAACTGATCGCGCACGCCGTCGCAGTGCGGCAGTTACAGCTGCGGCTTGACACGGAAAAGCTGGTGGCGCTCACCGCTGAACTCAAGCAGCACGTGGATAAGGCGGGAGCCAATATCCTCTCCATGGACGTGATCAAGAAGGCGCAGGAAATCCAGAAGCTGGCTAAGAGCGTCCAAGACAAAATGCGCAACGCCTACTAAGAAGGACGTCGCGGCTGGCGGCGGACTTGCAGCGGGGGCGCTGCGTGAGACGCGGCTAGCCGCGTCTCTACGGTGAGCGCGTAAAGCTTACTTATTCCGAACCGATTCGCATCCCGTAGAACGACCGGTACACGAAGAAGACCGAGACGGCGAAGAAGGCTAACGCTAAAACGTGCGTCAGGTTGCCAGGATGGTCGCGGGTCAGAGAGACAGCCAGTTCGACCGCGAGCAGTCCGAAGAGGGTGGTGAATTTGATGACCGGGTTCATGGCCACTGAAGACGTGTCCTTGAAAGGATCGCCGACCGTGTCGCCGATAACCGTGGCGTCATGCAACGGCGTGCCTTTCTGCTTCAGTTTCACTTCGACGATCTTCTTGGCGTTATCCCAGGCGGCGCCGGCATTGGCCATGAAGATGGCCTGGTAGAGACCGAAGATCGCAATCGAGATCAGGTAGCCGATAAAGAAGAACGGTTCCACGAAAGCGAAGGTCAGGGTGCCGAAGAAGACGGCCAGGAAGATGTTGAACATGCCTTTCTGGGCATATTTCGTGCAGATCTCAACCACCTTTTTGCTGTCGGCAACCGACGCTTTCTCCGCGCTATCGAGTTTGATGTTGGCTTTGATGAACTCCACGGCGCGGTAAGCGCCTGTGGTTACGGCCTGCGTGGATGCGCCGGTGAACCAGTAAATCATTGCGCCGCCGGTAATCAGACCGAGGAAGAATGGAGCGTGCAAGAGTGAGAGCTTCTCCACATTCGTGGTGAGCCCGTTGGTCAGGGCCATGATGATGGAGAAGATCATGGTCGTTGCGCCGACCACGGCGGTTCCGATCAGCACCGGTTTTGCGGTGGCCTTGAAGGTGTTGCCCGCGCCGTCGTTTTCTTCGAGCAGGTCCTTGGCGCGCTCAAAATTCGCGTCCATGTTGAAGTCTTTTTTGATCTCGGCCTTAATGTTGGGCACTTGCTCGATCAGCGAAAGTTCATAGACGGATTGCGCGTTGTCGGTGACCGGGCCATAGGAATCGACCGCGATCGTTACTGGGCCCATCCCGAGAAAGCCGAAGGCGACCAGGCCGAAGGCGAAGACCGGCGCGGCAATCATGGTGGCGGCGACGGCCAAGCCCATCTGGCTGAAGAAGTAGGCGACCGACATCAGTGCGACCATCGTAAGGCCCAGCCAATAACCGGAAAAATTTCCGGCGACAAAACCGGAGAGGATTCCGAGTGAGGCACCGCCTTCTTTTGCCGAAGTCACCACTTCGTTCACATGGCGGGAGTCAACCGAGGTGAAGACTTTGACTAATTCTGGAATTACCGCTCCGGCGAGCGTTCCGCAGGAGATGATCGAGGCCAGCTTCCACCATTGTGACGTGTCGCCTCCCAGGTTGGGGATGATGAGATTCGAAACAATATAGGTGGCGATGATCGAGACAATCGACGTGATCCAGACCAGCGAAGTGAGCGGAGTTTCGAAATTCATTTTGTCGGCATTGGCATACCGGGCCTTCGCGATTGCGCTGTTGATGAAATATGCCAACGCGCTGGCGACGAGCATCATGATGCGCATCACGAAAATCCAC
>DATFVD010000231.1:0-2877 GCA_035260505.1 Terriglobales bacterium | reverse complement strand
GACGCCCGGAGCGATCGGCTCCAGAGTCTCGGCGCTGAGGTCGTGGTGGCAGACATTTTCGATCCCGGTCAGCTGACGGACGCGATGCGCGGCGTGCAGCGAGCCTACTATTGCCCGCCGTATCATCCCTTCGTGATCCAGAGTGCGATGGCATTTGCGGACGCTGCGCGGGAGACGGGCCTGGAACAGATCGTCGGGCTTTCGCAATGGCTAGCTGGACCCAACCATCCGGCGCTAATGACGCGCCAGCATTGGCTTATCGATCGGATGTTCAGCGCGCTTCCGGGCATCGCGCACACCATTGTCAATCCGGGTTTCTTCGCTGACAGCCCCTATCTGGAGATGATGCCGTTCGCCGCACATCTCGGGGTCCTTCCGTTGCCGATCGGCGCCGAGAGCCGTAACGCGCCGCCCTCGGTCGACGACATCGCCCGCGTTGCGGTCGCTGCCTTACTCGATCCCGCACGCCACGCCGGCAAGAGCTACCGGCCAACCGGGCCGAAACTCCTCACGGTAATAGAAATGGCTGGGATCATCGGCCGTGTCGTCGGTCATAACGTGCGGCATGTAAAGAGTCCCCTCTGGATGTTCTACAAAGGCGCCAAATCGCTAGGCGCGGAGCCTTTTCTGCTCAGCGGCCTCAGGTATTGGGGCGAAGACAATGACCGTGGTGCGTTCGCGGTCGGCGCACCCAATGATACGGTACGCGAGCTCACCGGAAAAGAGGCCGAGGACTTCGAAACGATCGCGCGGCGCCACGCCGCATTGCCACCGTCGCGCCAGAACTTCCGCACCCGGCTGGCTGTCTTGGCGCGTTTCATGATGCTGCCGATGCTACCGGGGTTCGATCCCGTGGCCTACGAGAGGACGCAAGAGCACCCTGCGCCGCCGACGCCTCGTCCCGCGATCGAAGACGCCGGTTGGATGGCGAGCCATGGGACTGAGCGTTCAGGAATGGCGGGTAGTGCCCTGCAGCAAGCACTCGCATGATTTTCAAACACACAAACAACTATCCAGGAATTAAAAATGACATTTGACCTTCTCTCCACGGTCGGGCTCACCGCAAGTGCGGCGGTGGTAGTCGCGACGTATGTCGCCTTGTTTGGCTCGGCACTAACTCAACAGGTAGCAATTGGCGCTGCCATGGCGCTCTGGTTCATTGGAGTGCTTTGGATTGGCGCGCCAGGAAATATCAGTAGGCCGCTGCTGGGCGCTGCCGTGCTGATTCCAGTTGCGGTTTTCAGTGTAATTGGATTCGGCTCGTTCGCCAGTCGAAGCTGGCTGCAATCAGCACCATTACCTGCGTTAATCGCACTGCACGCCATCCGACTTCTTGGCGTTCTGTTTGTTCTACTCTATTCCGTCAAACGGTTACCGGCGCCATTCGCGCCTGTCGCCGGCTGGGGCGATATTATCATTGGTGCAACAGCGCTCCCGATCGCGCTCTGGGTAGCCAGCCAACCGAACACTGCTCGCGGTGCGGTTCTCATTTGGAACAGCTTAGGTCTAGCTGACCTTGTGATCGCGGTCAGCCTTGGAGCACTGTCTGCACCTGGCGCCATACGCTTGTTCTTTGATGATCCGAGTAGCGCTTTAATCGCTAGCATACCGTGGATTCTGATTCCTTGTTTCCTTGTGCCGTCTCTAAGTTTTGTGCACATGGTCGTCTTCTATCGCACGCGAGGCGCGAGGGCAGTGGAGAACTCCGCCGTTTTATCGAGCGCGCCCTAGAGGGGGGTAGGGTGTTCAGTCAAAAATAGCAAATAGCAGATAGCAAATGACGTTGGCATCCGGAAGGGCCTATTGCTTCAACAACCCTTTACCATCTAGAAGCCACAATGATGAACGAATTATCTCAACTAACCAGACAGCACTACGAAAAGAACGAGGCTGGCACGAGTTTAGTCGCGAAAGTAAGTACGGTCCTGGATTCGCTATCGGAAGGGGCTGTCGACTCTTTGCAGCTTGCCGGCTTAGACCAATTTCACGTAATGGGGCTCGAGGCCACCAAACAGCTAGCGCAGATTGCGGGCCTTGAGCGTGGCACGACAGTCCTTGACGCCGGATCAGGCCTGGGAGGCCCATCACGCTATCTCGCTAGTACCTACGGTTGCCGCGTTGTCGGTGTTGACCTTTCGCCGTCGTTTGTTGCCGTAGCACAACTGCTCGCGCAACGAACGGGTTTAAACGCCCTGGTCAGCTATCAGACCGGTGACCTTCTGGCTTTGCCCTTTCCTGACCGCGGTTTCGACGTCGTGTGGACCCAGCATGTAGTGATGAATATTCAGGATCGAGAGCGAGTTTACCGTGAGTTCAGGCGCATCCTAAGGTCCGACGGCAAGCTTGCCTTTTTTGATGCACTGGCAGCGGACACCAAACCGGAGCTCCACTTTCCGGTGCCGTGGGCAGAGAGTAGCGGAACCAGTTTCTTACTTAGCCCGGAGGAAACCAGTTCCGTTCTGGCGACAGCCGGTTTTACGATCACAACTTGGAACGACGTCACCGCCGGCGCTCTGAACTGGATCGGCCAGCAAAGGCCGCCTGCTCAAGGATTGAGTCTCGGAGTCGTTATGGGTCCGCGCTTTGGTGAAATGGCGGTCAACTTAGCTCGAAACACTCAAGAAGGGCGTGTCCGTTTTGTTATGGCCGTTTGCACGGCTGACGCCTGAATCCATCGTTCTGAGTCCGACACTCTTCCAGTGGCGGAAAGGCATGCTCTGCGCGAATTAGATAATAGGAGTGCAGCAAGAAGGCGGGGGTCAGGCGGCTTTAGCTCGGAACCGCGGGTACCATCGGCGGAATGCCTCCTCCAGGTCGTTGTTGAGGACCTTGGTCCGGGTCTGTAGCAAGAGATGGGCACCGCGCAGGGTCCACTGC
>DATFVD010000230.1:0-13579 GCA_035260505.1 Terriglobales bacterium | reverse complement strand
CGCTAACAAAGATGACAAATGAACGGGCGTGAGGATTTCGACCGGGCCGCGGTGACTCCGCCGGCGGAGACTGGCGATGATCACACCAAGTATGAGCGGATCATTCCTCGCGTTCTGCGCAACATGCTGGTGGTGAGCGTTCTGCTGGTCGGGCCGGCGTTCTGGTTTTACCGCTGGGCCGGAGCGATTGGGTTTGCCCTCGGCGCCATCGTTTCCTACGTTAATTTCAAGTCGCTGACGCGCGGCGTCGAGGGACTCTCCGATCGCATCGTCAACCGAAATAGCCGAGAGAAAGGCGGCTGGATTGTAATGCGCTTTGTGGTGCGCTATGGGTTGGTCGGAGCTGCTGCCTATGCTATATTCAAAAGTTCTCCACTGGCCTTTCGGGGCTTTCTGTGGGGCCTGTGTGTGCCGGCGGCCTCCCTTATGGCCGAGGCCGTATGGCAAGGGTACACGGCCTTCCGGCGGGAGTAACAAGTCTTCGAAAAAGCTTGTCATCCCGAGCGAAGAGAGAGATGCAGTTTTCGTCAAGTCTGGATAAATAACGAAATCTGAAAATGGAACAACTAGCTTTTACCGCACTTCTAAATCGTCTGTTCGGCGCGCCCGTGCTGGCGTTGCTGCAGGCGCTGCACATTCATCCAAAAAATCCGGCGACTCCCATCTCGAACAGCTTCGCCATGGAACTGCTGGTGGTGTTACTGCTCACGGCATTTTTTATTGCCGTGCGCACGCGCCTGTCGGTGGAGCGTCCGGGTAGGCTGCAGCATACGATGGAAGGTATTTACGGATTCGTCGGCCATATGGCCGATGAGGTAATCGGACATCATTCCTCGAAGTACGTTCCCTACCTGATCACGCTCGGTATGTTTATCCTGAGTTGCAATCTGATTGGTCTTGTGCCGGGACTGGAATCACCGACCGCGGTGCCGATAGTACCGCTCGGATGCGCGCTGCTGACCTGGGTTTACTATCACTATCAGGGACTACGGACCAACGGGCCCATCGGCTATTTGAAACACTTCATCGGGCCGCAGGATAAGGAAATGCCGCTGGTCATGCGCCTGTTCTTGCCTTTCCTTCTATTTCCGATTGAGGTCTTCAGCCACACCGCCCGGATTATGTCCCTGACCATCCGTCTTTTCGCCAACATGTTTGCCGGGGAGATGGTCACACTCGTCTTCTTTTCGCTCATACCCCTGGGCATCCCAGTCGTGTTCGAAGGACTGCACATCGGTGTGTCGTTTATTCAGACTTACATTTTCGTGTTGCTGGCCTGCGTGTATCTGGGCGAGGCAACAGGACAGGAACACTAGACAAGGTCTCAGGCCTTAGGTGCCAGTTCTCAGGAATTCAAAGGCAAAGGTTTTCCTGAGACCTGGGACCTGGTGCCTGACACCTGCTGTTCAGCGTGAGGGCGTCGGCTTCCAAGCACGGCGTCAACCACCCCCTGGCGGCAATTCATAAGGAGAAAGCACAATGCGGAAATTTGTGATGTTGATGTTTGTAATGATGATTGCGTCGGTGATGGCGGTGCCGGCGTTTGCGCAGGGCACGGCTGGAGCAACTGCGACCACCAACTGGGTGGCGCTGACTTCCGGCTTTGCCATTGCACTCGCGGCTGGACTGGCGGCGCTCGGGCAGGGGAAAGTGGCGGGAGCGGCCTGCGACTCGCTGGGACGCAATCCGGCGGCGCGCCCTGGAATCATGGTCGCACTGATTCTAGGCCTCGCTTTTATCGAATCACTGGTGCTGTTCACGCTGGTAATTATTTTCGTGAAGGTAGCGTAAGCGGGTTTTTCAAGTGAATGTTCGAGAGCCTCTGCGTGAGCAGGGGCTTTTTCTTGTAAACACGATGGCCCTCGATGACGTGCGGGCGGCCCCAAAATGTGGGTCGTCTCTCCGGGACTATGCGCGCTCTTCGGAAACCACCCCGCGCTGAAGCGCGGGGCTAAGCTGGCTCGCCCCTACGGGCTGAATTCCTGAGAGATCGAGAGCCACGCCTTCCGTGAGAGGTGATCACTGACGGCTTCGTAACAGCTGATGGCTGATAGCTGACGGCTGTTTTAGGTTTTTCGTTCGCCGTCCCAGTTCGAGGCGTGATTGTCGGGGACTTTCTGCAGAGCCTCGACCAGGACGCGGCGGAGGCGGTAGCGGCTGTCGAGGTCCATACTGACGAACTCGAAACCGATTTCATTGACGCGGGCGCGGCGCAGCAGAACCTCGCCGCGGATTTTCTTCACGCCCAGAGAGATTTCGACGTGGGCTTCGGATCCGACGCGGAGATTGTCGTTGCGCGTCCCCATACCGCCGCCAAGACTCATCTCACGCATGATGATATTTGACTTTCCCCACGAACTGGAAAGAGTGGCAGAGAGAGTGCGTGGCAAGATGATGCGTTCATACCGGCGCTGCCGAACCCAGGGACATCCGGGGCCGGAATCAAGCGGAGCGATGGCGAGTTCGCCAGCCTCGAGGCCGCTGTCAGCCAGCGCCTGGGTGCCGTAGCGCGGATCAATCTTGGAAAGCGCTTGGATGGCGGCGATTCTCAATTCACGGTGCTGGCTGTATCCGAACAGTTTCTTGTCTTCGACTATGGTGCGCAGGACGGAGACAGCCTCAATCTCGCGCAGACGGCCGAGTGACTCGATGGCTTTCAGTTGCACAAACGGAGGACGGTTGTGAGCTTCGCCGGCCGTGGCGAGCGCAATCAGGCTGGAACTGGCATTGCGATCCTGGCTCATGCCGATCTCGTCGATGGCCTCGGGCAGGATGAGGGCGTCGAGCAGTTCGAGCAATTCGAGCAGGGTGCGTCCGCGGTCGGGTGCGGCGCCGTAGGCAATCTGGCGAACGATGACGTCCTGATAGAAACGGTTGAATTCGCCCATGCGGGAGGGCAGTAATTCCAGCAGTGTGGTCACGGCGAGGCGGCTCAGCAGGCCCACAGCAGAGGCAGCCT
Source organism: Terriglobales bacterium (assembly GCA_035260505.1). GTDB lineage: Bacteria > Acidobacteriota > Terriglobia > Terriglobales > Acidobacteriaceae > Acidiflorens. The sequence goes on along the minus strand of DATFVD010000230.1, from coordinate 10,620 downwards.
GGCGCGGCTGGCCGGTGCGCAGGATGTCGCGCAGATCGTCGAGCGCCGGTTGGCCGAGTTCGCCGACGAGTTCGACGATACGATCGCATTCGACGCGCTTCTGCGCGCGGAAGAAACGGTCGGCAAGGTGTTCGACGGAGTGTCTGGGAAGCTGCTGCAGGACGTTGATTAAATCCTCGGGTACCTGATCGAGATTGATGGCTTCCTCGATCATCTCGGGCAGGCGATTTTCGATGCCGACGCGAGATCGCAGATCCTGGACCAGGGCGGGCCGTTGCCGGGCTACTCTTTCGAGCGAGTAGCAGAGTTCGGCCACGGCTTTATACTTTCTGCGGCTACAGGCCTCCTGCCCGAAGCGCGCGAAGGTCGCACTCAGCAGGCTCTGAATATCGGAATCGCTTTCCTTGCCCAGTTTCTCGCCGAGCATGGCGAGGGCATTGGGCATGACATCCTCGGGCGCGGTGGCATAGAGGTCGGCGAGTTGAGCCAGGCCGATGGCGGTCTTGCGGCGGGGATCGGCATCCTTGGCGTCGAGACCCGTGCAGTAGTTGGAGAGAATTTTGGCGGCGATCTCATTGTCGTCGCGCTCGAAAAGCATTTCTACGAACTGGCGGATATTGCGGGGCGGCACGCAGGCAGCCTCGCTCGAGAGCAGAACACTTTTCTTGCCGGCTTCGGGAATCTCCGCCCAGAACATTCGGTCGAGAATGTCGGCGTGGGAATCGACCAGGATGCCGGCCTTGGACATTTTATCTTCCTGGACGCGCAGGATCTGGCGGAGCGTGTCCATCTGCCGGCTCATATGCTCCATCATGTCGTGGACGGCATTGACCTTGACTTCGCCGCGCTGATAGCGGTCGAGGGCGAATTTAATCGCCATGCTTTCTGCCGCCTTCATCAGAAGCGGGGTGTCATTGCCGTCGCTCGGCGCGTTTTGAGAAACCTGCGCGGCCAGGCTTTCGAGTAACTGGGCAAGATTCACCTTCGCGCCTTCGGGGGCCTTGCCGAGCTCAGCCTTGAGATTTTCCGACGAAGCGTTCGGATCCTGCATTGCCTGGCCAAAATGGGTGAGCAGGCGAATGGTCTGGATGACTTCCTCTTCCTGTAAGGGAACAACGCCGCCGGTCCAAGTTCCGCCCGAGGTTCCGCCCGAGGATCCGCCGGTACCAGTGGCCACGCCGCCAGGAATGGCGATGCTCGGAACGCTCCCGAGGGGTGCGCCGCCAGGTCCGTTCGCACCGGTGTTGCTCGCTCCTTGGGCGGCCGCAATCAACTGCAGAAGTTTTTGAGGATCATTGAGCCACTGCTTGAATTCGGGACCCAGCGCTTGGGCAGCGAGTTGGGCGGCAATGGAATATTCGCCGGTGGCGGGATCGGCCGCGACGAACTTGACTTCATTGATGCGGATGGAGGAATCCTTGTTATCGCCGAGTGTTTCCTTGATCTGCTTGGCGAAATCCTGCGCTTTGGAGCCGCCCATCGAAAACGCGCGGACCAGGCGGGTAAAGTCATCGAGTGTCACTTTATTGGAAAACAGGATGCTGGATAGCCCCGCGGCGGTCAGCAGCTGGGCGAAGCTGCGCTCAGCCTGTCCGGCCTCGAGCGGGATGCCATCGAGAAGAAGTTTATTGTCAGAGACACCGAGCAGAAAGCCGGTGTCGCCGCTTTTGGGCAGCGCCTGCCGGAGCTCGTCCCAAGCGGTCTTGAACTGTCCCTCGGTGCGCTTGTGGTTCGTTCCATACAGCCGGGTGTACTTGATCAGAATATTAAGGCTGTGGAGGAACGACCGAGCGGAAGCACTGCGGCTGGAATCGGTTTGAACGGTGTTAGCGATAACAGCCTCCTCTCACGATATATGGAGCGGTAGGCAATAAGACTATGCGGGAAAGTGACCAAATGCACGATTACGGAGGTAATTAAAGCGGACGAGAAGGGCGGGTGGGATGACTACACGGGGGGACAGGTCCTTTGGGATGCCGGCGCGCTACACTGGGGGCGCGGGAGACGCGGCAAGCCGCGTCTCTACCAGAAAAGATGAATTCTGATGAAGATCGGCGTGCTTTTTTTTGGAGTGTTGAAGGAAGTAATAGGACGGTCCGGCGAGACCGTTGATCTTCCGGAAGGAGCGCGGGTGAGCGAAGTGCTCTTCTATTATTCGCGAGAGGCTCCGAGATTTGAGGCGATGATACCCTCGCTGGCGATTTCAGTGAATCAGGAATATTCGGGAACAGACCGCGCGCTGCGTGACGGCGATGAAGTCGGTCTGTTGCCGCCGGTGAGCGGCGGATCGGCGGAAGCCGGCGGGGAAGTCCGCGGTGAAGTAAGGATAGTCCACGAGCGAATTGATACCGAGACCGTGGTTGGGAGGTTGAAGCAGCCGGCCGATGGCGCGGCAGTGATTTTCGACGGCGTGGTTCGCGACAACACGCGTGGCCGGCGCACGCTCTATCTGGACTACGAAGCTTACGACGCGATGGCGCTGAAGCGGATGGAATCCCTGGCGGTAGAGGCGCGGTCGCGCTTCTCCGTACCGGCAGTATCAATTGTCCATAGGCTGGGGCGGCTGGAGATTGGGGAGACGAGTGTGCTGATCGCGGTGGCTGCGGCGCACCGCGGCGCGGCCTTTGAGGCCTGCCGGTGGATCATTGACACGCTAAAGAAGACCGTGCCGATCTGGAAGAAAGAATATTTTGAAGACGGAGCCGTGTGGGCGGATGGAGAGGCGTTTCCCGAAGAAATTCGGTCGCCGGGAGGCACAGCAGGGAAGCAGCCTGCATCCAAATGACTGATCTCAAATGAAGCGAATCCCAAATGTGCTGCGAGCTTCGAGCTACGAGGAGCTGCGAGCGCTCGGTGTCAGGCTTAGCTCGTGGCTCGCGGCTCGAAGCTCACAGCACACGGCCCTCCTGATCGTGAGCATCTTGATCGCCTGCGTCAACGGCCGGTTGCTCGCCCAGGAGCCGGAAACCACGCTCAAAGTGGACGTCAGGCTGGTGAACGTGTTCGTGACGGTGACGGATGCGCGCGGGACTCCGGTGACGGACCTGCAGAAAGAAAATTTTCTGTTGAAAGAAGATGGCAAAGAACAGAAGATCGCAATCTTCAGCCGGGAATCGGCGTTGCCGCTCTCGATTGTGTTGGCCGTGGATACAAGCCTGAGCACCAGAAAAGATCTTCCGCTGGAGTTGATTTCGGCGCGCAAGTTTGCGCACACGATTTTGCGTCCCGAGGACGGACTGGCCCTGTACAAGTTCAGTGAGGAAGTGAGCGAGTTGGTGCCGTTCACGTCCGATTTGAAAAAGATCGATGCCGGAATCGACCGGGTGCGTAATGGCTCGGCAACCGCGCTTTACGACGCCGTCTTTCTGGGATCGCAGGCGCTGAGCCGGCGGCAGGGAAGAAAAGTGATGGTGGCGATCACCGACGGAGGAGACACGGTGAGCCAGGTGGACTACAAAGAGGCGCTCCGCGCGGCCCAGGAGGCGGAAGCGATTATTTATAGCATCATCATCGTTCCCATCGAAGCCAGCGCGGGACGAGACACAGGCGGCGAACACGCCCTGATTCAGATATCCGCGGACACAGGCGGAAAGTATTACTACGCTACGTCGCTGCCTCAACTGGACGAGGCGTTCCGCAAAATCAGCGACGAACTGCGGACGCAATATCTGCTCGCCTACTACCCATCGCAGCACTACTCCGACTCGGAATTCCGTCAACTGCGGGTAGACCTGACGAACCCGCCCGCGGGAGGTCCTTACCAGTCGCACTATCGCGCGGGATACTACACGCGCAAGGGGACGTTCTAAGGGGCGCGGAAAGAGTCGCATGTCGATTCCCAGCCCCTAAAAAGGGACATCTGATTTCGACGAAAATACGGCGCCCCTAAAGCCTTGCCCTGATACGGAACGCGAGTTTTTGAGCAGCCTGCAAAAGGTCCCAAAAATCCCATACATCGCCCCAGCTCCCCAGCCGCATCTAGTAAACTGATCTATTCCATTTGCCGTAGACATTGCCGTAGCAACATCGCCGTAGAAAACCAAGACCCTTAGACGCGGAATCGCTTCCAGGTTCTATTTGAGGTTCTGCCCCAGGAGAGTGGCATTTTGTTCGATTGGTCTGGCTTGCGTTCTCGTCGTCCTCTGTCCATTGCCCTATTGTTCCTCATCATCGCGACCCTCACGGCTCCCCTGTGGGCGCAGGAATCGACTCCGGAAAAGCCCACAACCGGCACCATTCAAGGTACTTTGCGGGATGACGTCGGCGCCCCCGTGGAAAGCGCGCGAGTCTTTTATAGCTCGTCGGCTGCTGACACCAAGGGCGTGACCCGCTCCGGCAAAGACGGTACCTACGTTTCTGAGCCCGTGCCGCCGGGCGTTTATGTGGTGCGCGTGGAAGGCCACGACATGCTGCCGGTCGAGAGCAGCGTCACCGTCGTGGCGGGCGGAGCGGTCACGGCCGATTTTAAACTGGAATGGATCAATCCCGGGCCGGTGCGGCTGGAGAGTAAATTCAGCGGCGATGTTCCCGACTCGCTGCCCATTAACGGGCGCAACTATTTAAATGCGGGACAGCTTGAGCCCGGTTTACAGGCCGTCGATGCAAGGATTTACGATTCCGGCAAGAGTGGCTTCCAATCGCTCTCCATCAATAGCCAGATGGGACGCACGACGCACTACGACATTGACGAAGTCGAAGTAATGGATGAAACCAAGGGCGCGTCCACGCTGACCCTGCCCGCTGAGGCAGTGCGCGAAGTGATCGTCTCGCGGGTGACGCCCGAGTTGTTTCAGTCGCTGAATGCAACCGGCTCGGTGCGGGTTACAACGCGCTCCGGTGGAGATGAGTGGCACGGCAATCTGTTCGGAAATCTGCGCGACCGGTTTGCCGGCATGGCAGGCTTTCCGTCCGGGAGTCCGAAATATAGCCGCCAGCAATATGGATTCGGAGCGGGCGGCGCGCTGATCAAAGACAAGGCGTTTCTATTTGTCGGCGCGGAACGCGCCAAGCAGGACGGCGTTCTGCCGATCCAGCTCGGATTCCCATGCTCCGGTGTGTACGTTGCAGGACTATGCGGCACCAGCGCTGCCAACCAGACCAGCCTGCGCAGCGCTTATTTTCGCGAGAACATGATGACGGCGCGCCTGGATTACAACCTCAGTGAAAACATGAAGTGGTTCGTGCGGCTCAGCTACGCCAACGCGAACGAAATCGGCCCGTCGGATAGCCAGTCGAATTTTCGCAATCAGCTCAACGTACCGGCTGCGGTCGTTGGCCTCGATTGGAACCGTGGACGATTTGTGCACAGTGCGCGCTTCGGCTATCAGAAGATGGTGGACGCGATCAATCCCGACGCGAAAGATTCGGCTGCGGCGCCGTTCCACATGCAGATCGGCTCCTATCAACTGGGGCCGAGCATCGCTGGTCCGAGGCAGACCATTCAGCGTGATCTTTTCGGGCGTTACGACAGCAGCACGATTTACAACGTGAATCACACAATACGCTTCGGGGCAACGATTCATCGCATCGACCAGGGAGATTTCTACGCGCCGGGAAATTCTGGGCCGTCGGTGACCAGTTCGAACGGAGTGGACGTCATCGCTGCCATCAATGGCAACCCGAACCTCGTGCCGCTTTTCCCAGGCGATCCGCGCGGAGCCGCCGACAATCCGCTGAATTATCCCGTGGGCACGGTCACGATTTTCAACGGCCTTGGAAATTTCAGCGAGAAGTCGGCATTCAACCGGTCGACGGGCGGACACGTCGACACCCGCGTCGAGGGCTACCTGGGCGACACCTTCAACCTGTTTCCAAATCTCAACATCAGTTTTGGCGTGAATTATGTGCGCGACAGCGGCCGCACCAACAGCGACTTGGCGGCGGTGCCATGTTCGGCCATCAATACAACCATCGTGACGACTCCACCGTGCACGACGGGGTTGATTCTCGATCAATTCGGTCTGCTCCCGAACGATGCCAATGGCGGGCATCAGTTGCTCGGCCAGAGCGTGAACCAGCCCGACTGGAATTTTGCTCCGCAATTCGGTCTCGCCTGGGATCCCGGACACAATGGACGCACCGTAGTGCGGGCGAGCGGCGGAATGTTCTATGACAATTTCCTGCTGCAGAATGCCTATCAGGATCGCATCAATCGCTTGTCCAACGGACAATACAACCGCAGCCTGACGCTTTGTCCCACGGGATCAGTTCTGTTTCCTGACGGATCCGTGGTGAGTTCCGTAAACGGAGTGGACATCGCGACAGGAATTTGTGGGGCAACGATCGGGACGGCTGCGCCATTGATTCAGACCCTCCAGTCACAGTTCCTGGCGGCACAGTCGGCTGTGACGGGCGGTCCGAACGTCTACTCACTAGCCAACAGTGTGGCGAATTTTGGAGGCATGCTGGCCCCCGGTTACAAGACGCCCCGCGTGGTCCACATGGACTTCGGCATCCAGCGTCAGATCGGCGAGCGCGGCATGTTCTCCATCGACTATGTGCGCGAGATCGGCACCCAGTTTCCGCTGGGGATTGACACCAATCACGTCGGCGACGCCGGCTTTCTGACCGATGGCCACAACGTGGATCGCTCACTCAACACCTATGCGGCGGAGCTGTCGGCGATCAATGCAACGCTCGCCGCGAATCCGGCAACGAACGGGATATGCCCGCAGGCGACGTTCGCGGGCAGCAGTTCGCAGGCCTCCGTGACTTGTTATTTAGCAGCCGTCCCCGGGGCAACCATCACAGACTTCGCGCGCCAGGGTCTCGACTCGTCAAACGCATTCTGCGGACCGTTCCCGTGCTCCGTCCTGGGCAAGCAGCAAGCGTCCTTCGGCGGGATCAATCCGCTGGTGGGCTCAAACATCATGTACTTCCCGAGCGGGAAGTCGAAGTACCAGGGCTTGCATCTGGCGTACAAGACCAGCGTAGCGAATCCAACGCGGCATGTGGGTCGACTGGACATTGCGATGGCCTACGCATGGTCGCGCTATCGCACCAACATCGCCGAGCCGAACGGCAGCGGTGGTGATTATTCGCTGATGAACGTTGCCGCAGATTACAACCGCCCGCACCGCGGACACTTCGGCGCCTCGGGCCTCGACCGCACCCACCAACTTACCTTCACTCCGACAGCGGATTTGCCGCACGGCCTGCGGCTTTCAATGATCGCGCATCTGGCGTCGCCCCTTCCTCTGAGCGCTTACCTCCCGCAGCAGGATGGAGGCGGCGTGGCGGGAGAAATCTTCCGCAGCGATCTCACCGGGGATGGCACGGTGGGCGATCTTTTGCCCGGGTTTATTGGAAGCACGGGAAAATACTCGACCGCCAAGTTGAACCAGTCCATCAAGTTTTACAACAGCACATTCGGCGGGAAGTTGACGCCGGCGGGCTCCGTGTTGGTGAACAGCGGTTTGTTCACCGGACAGCAACTGGTTTCCCTGGGCGCTGTCTCTCCGCTGATCTGCTCAAACGTCCACACTGGCATCCAGGACTGCAATGGGCTGCCCGGTCATTATGCGCAATCAACCTGGCTGAAGACGATCGATCTGCGCCTGGTCTGGCCTTTTCACGTGGGAGAGCGAGTGCAGTTCGAGCCGAACGTTTCCTTCTTCAACGTATTCAACTTCGCCAACTTCGGGGGCGCCGGAAACCAGCTGAGCGGCGTGCTGAACGGCGCTCCGGGTAGTTCGCTGAATAACGCCAGTTCAGCCGGATTCTGCGGCAACTCAACCACCTTCTGCACTTCGCGCCAGGACCGCGCTCTGGCCGGCTCCGGTACCTACGCGAACGGCGCTCCGCGGCAAATGGAGTTCGGAGTACGGATCACGTTCTGATTCCGGAGACGTTCTCAGAATTATGGCTGCGGATTCTTCGGAACCGTGGAATCCTTCTTCGGAGCCGCGCGGGAGTTTTTACGCTCGCTGGTGGTGTCAAGATACAAAGCTGGTTCTCTTCAATAAAACTTGAAAAAGTGCAACGCTTTGCAGTTATGCCGCAATGCGGCTGCAGAAGCGGTGTTTCAGCGCTTGAGTTTGCGCCATGAAGACTCAGCCATGCAGAATTTCATCCGATATTTTTCCGCAGCAGCGCAAATTCTCATCCCTCACTTTGTAAAAGTGTGTAAATTCACAATTTTTTTCGCGCGTCGCCAACTATTCACTTGACATAGTTTAGGAATGCGCTAAGCTTCGTGCGTCGGTGCAGAGCCCCTACGCTTCCCCTGTAGAGCTCACCGAGCTTGGATCGTGAAACCTTCAAATTTTTGACCAAGACTTCCAGGAGTTAAGGCCAGGAGCGGGGTTCCCTCTGTGTATCCCCCGGCATGGATGGGCACGAGCCAGGAAATCGTTCGGGAAAAACCAGTCTGCAACAGCATTGGGGTGGTCCAATTCTGTCGGACCCACAACGACAGTCTGGCCCATCCGGAAGACCGAGCCCTCCGCGAGTGCGGAGCAACATCAACGAAAAAACCAGCGTTTTTTGGGAGGCTAAAATTATGAAAAAGTTTGCATTTGTGGCGGCGCTGTCCGTGTGCGCCGTAAGTCTGATTTCCCTGGCTCCAGCCCAGGATATGAGCAAGAAAATTCTGCCGACCATGCGATTCAACGTGAAGGCGGCGGTTGAGCGCACCCCGGAACAGATGGACGCGTTCGATGCCACCTTTGTTAGCCCGGGGCAAGTGAGAGAGGCTGCTGTCCGTCCGACCATGGACGAGGCCCAGTATGCCGCGATGAAGCACGCGGCCGACCTGGCTCCCCGTATGGCGAGCCGGCCGGATGCACTTCCGGCTACTTCACCGCTGGCTGCGATCTCCACAAAGTTCGCTGGCGCGTCGGAATGCGACGCGGGCAGTGGCTGCTGGATTCCGCCGGACGTTGCCGGCTCCATTGGCAAGAGCCAGTTTGTTTCCACGAGCAATGACGTGTTCGAGGTTCGCAGCAAGGGGGGCACGCTGCTTAGCACCAAATCGCTGAATGGGCTTTTCGGCTATTCCACCCAGTCGATGTTTGATCCGAGGGTGCAATACGACGAAGAATTTCAGCGCTGGATCGTAACGGCTGACGCATTCCCGGAAAACAGCTCAGTGCAAATCTTCGGCTTGGCAGTTTCGAAGACCAGCAGTGCGACGGGCTCCTGGTACATTTACCTGTTCAACGTAACCGGTATCGGCGGCGCGGGAAGTTTCTTTGACTATCCGATGCTCGGGATTTCGCAGGATGCGCTCCTTGTGACTGCGAACATTTTCAGTCCCTTCCAGGGATCGTCTCTGTTCTCGATCGCAAAGGCCCGGGTCTACAACGGCTTCGGCTTCAGCGTGCCGGTATTCACAGGCTTACAGGCGACTCTCGAGCCTGCCCATCAACTGTTGACAGATCAGAACCCTTACTCCTGGCTGGCAGCGGCTCCGGGGAACTCTAGTGTGATCGACATGTACTATGAGGGATTCGCGGCCAATGCATTTAGTGCGTTCATTGGTGGACCCTTTTCGGTAAGTGGGGTCCCTGGGTTCTCCTTCCCACCCTCGGCGCCACAGCCGTCGGCCTGCGGAGGCGCGACCCTGGATACCCTCGACAACCGTTTCCAGAATGCGGGAACACAAAATGGCGACCTCTACTACCAGGTGCACACGGTCGCTAATGGCAGCTTCGCCGAGCCTCGGTACTACATCATCAGCGGATTGCTGTCGTTTGCACCGGCAGTAGCGGTGTGGCACGACGTCTTTGCGAATGGCAGTTCGTGGGACTTCAACCCATCCGTCGCTAGCGACCCTGCAGGCCATTTCGGCCTGAACTGGTCGACCACAACTCCAGCCGCCGGATTTCCAAATGGAAATCCAGGAATGCATTTTGCGGACAACAACGGTGGAAACCCCTCCGGTACAAGCGGGATCAACGTACTCACCAGCGCCTCGTGCTATACCTCCGGCAGCCCGCAGCGTTGGGGAGACTACTCGCAAGTCAGCATAGACCCGGGGCCGGGGTCGGTCTCGAATACCAATACCAAAATATTCTGGCCCGTTAACGAAACTGTTCCCAGTGTCAACTTCTGGTCAACAGAAATCGCCAAGATCATCTGGTAAAAGAAGAAGAACTGTTTGGCTGGGGCCTGCTTCAACGCGGGCCCCTTTTTAAGCTTGATTTTGGGTGGCGCAGCGGTTCACCGCTGCGAAAACAGGCTTCTTCTCAGTGCCCGCTTCGGCCGCCGAGGGCGACTGCGGCGCTCAAGCGAGTCTTTCAGCAAACTGTTCAGGCGCTGCATCACTTAGCTAATTGCGCATCATGTCACAACCCATTAAAATTTCTGGCGGTAACCATCACACGCGGTCGCACCACTTAGGCAATCGAAACTAATTTCCGAGGGAGACTCTATGAGAAATATGTGGCAGCTGTCGATCGCACTTTTTTTGGTGGCAGTAAGTTCGTATGGCATCGCGCAGAAGGTTGAGAAGCCGGGTAAGGAGGATGAGAAGAAGACTCATGAAGTTGAGGAGGTGGTTAAGCCGGAACTCAACGTCGCCAACGTCTTAAAAACTTCCATCACGCATCTGCAGCGAACTCTGCTTCCTCTTGCCATGGCGATGCCCGAGGACAAGTACAAATTCGCGCCCACCGATGG